>JALSUU010000219.1 GCA_027071075.1 Sulfurimonas sp.
ATGTCTTACAGCGTAAGATAACATAGGACCTTTAATATTGGCACAAAAATTCTCATTTGCATTTGCAAGTTGTGCATCATCTTTAACAGCACTCATTTTTGGAATAGCCACCGCAGCTAAAATACCTAAAATAACGATAACGAAGATCAATTCGATCATTGTAAAACCAGCTCTTTTCATAAAGAACTCCTTAATTGAAATATTTGGATTACGCTTGTAATCTTAAGTGTCATTATGAACCTATTTGGCTTAAATAACGCTTAAAGTAAATGAATTCGACATTAGATTTTCTTATACTTTCAATAATTAGTAATCTTTTAAAGCATGATTTATCTGTAGATATGCCTCTATGGGCGAAGTTTCAAAGTACTTTAGGTCATGTTTTTTTGCAAAGGCTCTTGTCATGCTCTGAATCTTTAAAAGATTGAATCTTGGTGCTTTTGGGAAAAGGTGGTGTTCTATTTGGGTATTTAGCCCTCCGTAGAACCAGTGAATGAAGCGTCCACCTCTAAGTGAACGAGATGTTCGCATCTGTAACTCCATCCATGAGAACTTCTCACCCTCCTCCTTATCAAAGACCTCACATCCCAAATGATTTGTTATAAATCCTAAAGATAACCAGATAGAGAGTGTAAAGTTGAGTGTTACATAGACAATAAGTGCATCGTTGAGTGGTAAGAAGTAAAAGATAGTCCCCCATACGATAGGCCAATGAAGTAGCATAAGTCCTAACTCTCCCCACTTTTTTCTTCTTATAACAAAGTTGTAAGATCGGACTATAAAGGCTTCATACATAAAAAAGAGTGCTCCCCAGAAGACCAAATACTTTGTAGCTCTTAGCCATGCTTGATTGCCTTTGTTATGTGGAGTAAATGCACCATTCATTACTCGGATATCTTCATCTTTCTCTACTACATTACACCAAGTATGATGATTTACATTATGTTTATAGTCCCACCAAGAAGAGCTATTTGAGAGAATGATTGCTGAGAAGAGATAAGAGAGTTTAAAAGAGAGCGTTTTGTTTTTAAAGTATTGCAGATGGAGTATGTCGTGTGAGACAAAAACAGCACGGGTAAAGACTAGTGTCATAAAGAGACCTAAGGCTATTGGTATCCATATTGAAACTATATTGAGACTATCATATATAGAAGCAATATAAAAAATAAATCCCATACTCAGAACAATCGCTATCATTTCAACAGAACCTCTCACAGGAACTCTCTCTAAAAGTCCTGTTTTACGAACTTCTGACTTTAGTTGCGTAAAAGCATCAGAGTAATGGGTATTTATCATATCTTATAACCTTTATTTGATTTTCAAATATTATAACAATATTTTTCTGAATTTACTCCACTCTGACACTTTATGTTCCCATAATGTTACCAAGGGGAAATATATTCGTAATCTGAGTGTTTTATACTTCCGCAAATTTAATATTTGGAGACAACAATGATACATAGAAAAAAGATAACACTCAGTTTGGCTGCGGCCGTAATAGTAACCCTAGCAGGGTGTAGCGGTAGTTCTTCTAATGGGGGTTCTTCTACTCCTTCAAATTCTGATGGTGGTTCTTCAACAACAACTACATGTGATGCAAGTGTTACTGTTTTAGAGAGCATAATTAGCACAGATACTACATTAGATGCAAGTAAAATATATGGTCTTGATGGAAAAGTAAATGTAACATCAGGTGCAACTTTAACTATTCCTGCTGGAACAACAGTAGCGGGATGTACTCCAAAATCTTTCATGGTAATTGAGCCGGGTGCAAAAA
>JALSUU010000220.1 GCA_027071075.1 Sulfurimonas sp.
ATCTATAGGTCAACCACAAATAGAGTGAAATCTCTTTTACCATATCTTCAGCACGCAGCAGATCTTCTGAAGTCTGTGCATAAGAACCCCCTAATTTTGGTGGATAATAATGAACTTGCTCCTTTTGCTCCAAGGCAAGCAGATAGCTCTCATACGCTTGAATAATATAGGGTGATTTAAGCGTAAGAGGCGCACATGAGAGATGGTACTTTGTCGCAATATCAAGGTCATACGCATCTACTATTTTTGCAGCTTCAAGCATATCATCTAATGATGAGGCATAAAAAGGACCGTCAAAAACCATATTTTTAATAAAAAATCGTAAAATCTCCTCTAAAGAGTTCTCTTCCAAGATTTTTGCCACAAGTTTAATATGCTCAAGATTTGCCATTACTTTAAAAGGAATAGCTATTTCATGTGCCTCTTTTACAAAGTTTTTCTTGACAATTTTTAGAGCATCTTCATTTAAAGCACCAACATAGCCATTTTCATGGAGTCCATAACGCCCTGCCCGTCCTGCTATTTGATGAATTTCAGAGGGTTGCAGTTTTCTTTGGCTTATGCCGTCAAACTTCTCAGCTTTTGAAAAAAGTACCGTTTTTATGGGCAGATTCATTCCCATCGCAATAGCATCCGTTGCTACAAGCACCTGCGTTTCACCCTCTCGAAAACGGCGTGCTTCTTCTCGTCTTACCTCTGGAGAGAGATTTCCATACACAACACTTACCTCAAAATCTTTTGAGAAGTTCTGCTTCAAACGCAGCACATCTTTTCGACTAAAAGCAATGATGGCAGTTCCAGCTTCAACATCCTTTGGAGCAGTAGCAGAGGAGAGCAGTTCAAGTGGATTTTTCCTCTCAAACTCGATGATTTCAAGCTCTTCACCTAGGTACTCAGCAAGAGCGATTATTGCCTCTTTCACATTCGCACTTCCTGTCATTATGACCTCTTTTGCAGGCGCGCCAATGATGGCATTTGCCCATGCCCAACCACGGTCACGGTCATCTATCATCTGCACCTCATCAATGACACAAACATCTACATCCACATCATAATTCATCATCTCAATAGTAGAGCTGATGTGTGTTGCCTCCTCATCAAGTATCTGCTCTTCACCCGTTATAAGTGAGCTTTCTATCCCCTCAGCTTTAAGCGTTTCATACCCTTCCAACGCCAACAAACGCAGTGGTGCAAGATAGTAGCCTGTATCTGCCTCTTTAAGTGTTTGCATCGCTTTGTAGGTCTTTCCACTATTTGTAGGACCAATGTGTAGTACAAGTTTTCGGTGCATTGTGCGTGCGATTGGAAAGAGGTTTTTAAAGTCACGAATGGTTCTAGCTAAAAGTTCCTGACGCTGTTTTTTAATCAACTCATCATGAATAGAGCGGACAAACCGTCTTATAATTTTTTTTGCTATCTTTGGAGTAATAACAAGGCTCTTTGGCATCAACTCAAATAAAAATTCATACACTTTGTGATAGAGTTCTTCATCACTTAAATGCAAGAGCATTGCATATTTTCCACACTCTTTTACCAAATCAGATAAAGAGGCATAAAACTCCTCTTCATGCTCTTTTTTTACCTCACTAAGCACCGTATCAAAATTAAATCGTTTGGAGTTCCATATCTCCTCAAGTAAACCCTCAAGTTCAATATGCAACTCTAAATAATAATCCATTTTCAACTTAGAGTAAGGCAGCGTAGCATACTCTGTCAAACGCAGTAGCACCTCTTCATCGTGCAACTCTATTACATCTACATCAATTTTTGCCTCTATAATCTCTTGAAGCACTTTTTGTGTGATAAGTGGATAATTCACTTTAGTTTTTGGTGGTGAAGCACGCAAAGAGTCCAAAATCTGTTTTGTTGTAAGATAAGAGTGAGGATACTTCAAAGAGGAGAGAAATTTGTCAATACTCTTTTGTTTATGTTGCACAGTTTCTACTTTATCGTGTGCAATTTTTTCTACTATTGCTTCAAAAGGTGCTTCTTGTAGATACTCATAAGTGTATGGTTTAGTATTTAGTGTCAAAATCTTATGAAAATGCTGTTCGTAGAGTTCATACTTCAAAGAGGCATTAAACTCAAAAGAGTCATCTATGTCAAAACTCCCCTCAAGTTCACGCTCCAATTTCTCTTTTTTTATCTCAAAACAAATATGACGCAAAGAGCTTTCCATCTTCTCAATGGTAATTTTTTTAGCTCTTACATGTGAATATGCCTCTCGTAAACGCAGCGCTTCCATCGGTGTAGCCTCAAGTTCCTCTATGAGTGCCTCAATCTTCGCCTCTCTATCAAATCCCACTTCAGGTTTTACTTTTTCAGATTTATAAACACGCCCGTCACTCTCAAAAAAGGTCAAAATATCTCGACGCATAGCACTCTCAGCTTCACTCCAAATCATACGAAGAGTTTTTACCATAAGCGTTTTGTTGTGGTCAATGTCATAGATGCCAAGCGTCGCAAAAAGCTCACTTAGCGTCTTACCATCAACGCGTTCAATCCCCACATCAAAAGGGTCATCATCAAAATATTTTCTAATTCTTTGGTTAATTTTACTATTTTTCTTATTTTTTCTTGCCATTAATAAGTACCGTGTATTGAATTTCCACTTTCTAAAATAATCTTAGAAATAGCAGAGCTACTCAGTTTTAAATATTTTGCTATTTCACTCTGCATATATCCATCTTCTACAGCTCTTAGTATAGAATCATTGCGTTGTTGTTTGCTTTTAGATTTATTGAAATATTCTTGTAAACTCTTTTCTTTTTCATACCTATAACCATACTCTGTTTTGATTGGTTTTTTATTCTGTTCTATCTCTAGCATTTTAAGTTCTTTTTTACTAAAAGCTATCTCTAAATACTCTTGTATCCCCTCATACTCTATTTCTTGTTTTAGTTTAGAGTGTTTTGCACACTCTATTACTTCTTGATTGCTATTAATAATCGTTGCTACTAGCGTAAAAGGATACTCGCCCACTTTTTTACTTATCTTCGCTTCAATAGGATTATGCTCAATATATCTAAAGAGGTTATAGAGATATTTCTCATCTGATATATACCAAGAGCTATATCTTCCTTGCCATAAATAGCCCGAGCGTTTATATTTTTTATTAAAGTATTTAGCATAATTGCTATTGATTTGTCTCATAAATAGCGAAAGGTTTTCACTTGTTGTTTCAATTAATAGATGATAATGGTTATCCATCAGACAGTAATCATGCATATTAACTTTATATATTTCAGATGATTTACACACAATCTCTAAAAACTTCTCTTTATCTGCGTTTGATTTATAGACACTACTTCTCTCTATGCCTCTATTTACGACATGATGAAACCCTGCTAAGTCTATTCGTGGTCTTCTTCCCATCTTTTATCCTAAAATACATTTGAAATATTATATCATAAAAGTGGAAATTCAATACACGGTACTTAAATGAAATATCTCTTTCTATGTACGAAATGTTTCAAGTTGAGCATTTAACTTATCTGTCAAGGTATTTAAGTGTTCGGATGCTGATGCTATCTCTTCAATACTTCTTGCGTTTACAGATGATAATTCATTTACTTCCTCTACTTTTGAGACAATGGCATCTATGTTTTTACCTGTGTTCTCAAAGTCATTTACTGTCGAATCACTTGCGATAACTGCTTTATTTACTATATCTACTGTTTCGTTGATTTTAATTTCAACATTTTGGGCTACACTTGCTAGCTCTTGTGTCTCTTGCGAGTTTGTACTCATCTGAGTAGAAGCATCGCCGATTGACTGAACAACAACACTGATAGTTGCATTTATTTCAGCTAATGTTTTTTGTGTTCTCTCTGCTAGTTTTCTAACTTCATCAGCAACAACTGCAAATCCTCGTCCATGTTCACCTGCACGAGCTGCTTCTATGGCTGCGTTTAATGCAAGAAGATTTGTTTGGTCGGCGATATCGCCGATAATTACTAAGACTGATTTCACTTCATTAGCACTACCTGACAACTCTTCCATATTTTGAGCAAGGTCAGCTTCAGCTTGTGCAGCATCTTGAACTTTTGATGTTAAAGTTATGATTTCATCTCTTGCCGTTTCCAAATTCTCATTTGCCACAATAATATCTTTTTTAGAGTTTTGGGCATTAGATACTGCAGTTGTAATTTCATCCTGAATTGATTTCGCTTGCCCTGTTGTTTGTTCAATGATTACTACTGAATTTTCAACATTTTTTCCAACACTCAATGAAGTGGTTGAGAGTTCATGAGAGATAGATGCATTCTCTGATGATGTTGATTTACTATTTACAATAGCTGTTCGTGTTGTAGCTAAGAAATCATTAACATAATCTTCAAGAGTACCTATCTCATCGTGAGATGTAACATCAATTTTAGTTGTTAAATCAACATTTGACATAATGCCAACCAATCGTTTTATTCTCACAAAAACCAATTTATCAATCACAAAATATACTAATGCTATCAAGATAAGAAGTAAAGCAATAGTAAAATAGATTGATTTATATATGGAAGATGTTGCCATATCTACTGCACTATTTACATCTGTTAGCTTTTTACCCAACAAAAAAAACCCAATATTACTACTGTTACTAACCTTTTTATATGTATAAAAATATTTATCAGTTGTAAGGAAACCATCTTTTTGTAGTTTTTTAAGATTGATTGTTTTTGCATCATTTAAAAAATCTTTTTGTACAAATTTTTGTGATACTGTATAATCTCCTACAGTTGCATTATTTTTAAGTTTTATGGCAACATGAAGAAGTGAGTTATTCATTAAAACTAAGAGATTATTATTATCTTTGGCAAATTTCTTTGCTACTGAGTTTAAGCCCTGTATAAACTCCATCGACCCAACATAGTTGTGAGCATAAAAGAGTGGTGCAATCGCTTTGAGTGTAATTCCTAAGTGACCTACTTCAAAAACAGTAAAAGCTTTCTCATCTCTCTTAACCTTCAAAAGAGATAAACGAAAACCACTTAAATCATCCCCAAATTTATGAACATTCCAAGACCTAAGAAAAGATTTTGTATCTTTAGTGTGCAGTTGGATTTTTACATTTTTATAAGGAGTACTCTCTTTAAACTTTTTGAGAACAGAGGAGACTACAGCTATCGCGTTTTTTCTATCATTATCTACTAAATCTTTTGATAATTGCATATCATTAGAGATTGATAGCACATTAGTTAAGCCTATGTTTCTCTTACTCGTTATATTGTCAGACAATATTCTTTTAAGCTCAGTAGCTTTTTTTTGATAGATATCTTTTTTAATAGCTAATATATCACGAAACAGCAGACCTGTAGATACAGTAATAAGTAAAATACCTATAAATAGTGAGGACAAAAGGACTTTTTTTGCGATGGACATATTTTTCATGGTTTTCTCTTTTTTTTAATATAGATAACATTCTACCCCCCCCCGTTGAAATAAAACTTAAATTTTGGCTTCTTATATATGGTTTTGAAATTCCATTTTTAAGTAGCGTGTATTGAATTTATATCATAAAAATGGAAATTCAACACACGGTACTTAAATGATTGTAGCCTATTATTTGCTCATATTTTATTGGAAATGCTATAATGCTCACTATGAAAAAAGAATATATACTCAATTACCTTAGTGATGTTAAAAGTAAGTATCAAGATGAGGGTTTTCTCATAAAGGCTCTCTTTGGCTCATACTCCCGTGATGAAGAAAATAGCAATAGTGATGTAGATATTTTAGTAGAAGCTACACCTACCTTTGCTAGTAGATATGGCTTTGGTGCTATTGCTCGTATACACGAGATAGAAGCAGAACTAAGTGATGCCCTCGGTCTAAAAGTAGATTTAGCAGATAGCACAGGTATGGGGCGTACTGGTAAAAAGTTTATTATTGACAGAGCCATTTATGTCTAAAGAGTCTAAAAGACCTGCTATTTTAATGCACTTAACTGCTATAGCCGAACAATTTAATAAACTAAAACAGACACATGCAGATGATATTCTTAGTGGTTTTGATGATAGAGACATAAAGGGCATGTATGATGTAAGAACATATATCGCCCATGATTATGAGGGTGTGAACTTAGCTATTGTTGAATGGATTATTCGAAATGGACTACCTAAGTTTAAAGAACAATGTACCCTTATTATTAAAAATCCACCTCTATTGCGTATGACGCTCAAACGGGCCACCAAACGCGGAGCACATCCGGCCACCCCTCTTAGAGATATTTTCTGTAACACCATTTTAGCATAAAGCGGCCGGATGTTGATTTTTTAGTACTCAATA
>JALSUU010000221.1 GCA_027071075.1 Sulfurimonas sp.
CTCATCATCTCTAAAAACAGTCTGTTTAAGAGTAAAAGAAGCAGCTTTCATCTCTATAAGCTGCGTTTGAATATCTAAAATATCACCAAGTTTTGCACTCTTAAAAAAATCTGCATTGACTTTACGAGCTACAAAATGCCCATTTTCTAAAACTGGACTTACTCCATGTTCAAAAAAAGCTTCAGAGCGCGCCCTTTCGCAAAAATTGAGGTAGTTTGAGTGATAAACTACACCACCTACATCTGTATCTTCATAATAGACTCGTATTTTCACCTTGTAACTCCTTATTTAAATGCATTTATGAACATAGTTTTTCAACTATGCCCAAACTGTCTAAAAATGATCACTAAAATTTCTAAAGTTATCAGATTGAACAAGCTTCACTTCAGTTGAAATCTCTTTAAAGTGCTTTTTTGCACAAGCTATTTTTGATGACTCACTTGTTTTTATATCTAAGCCTAAATCACTTCCTTTACTCTCTACTACAAAGTAAAGTTTTTCTTGATTTTCCTCCTCTATCACTACAGCCCAATCTGGATTGTATGAGCCTAATGGAGTATTTATCTTAAACCAATTTGGTAGTTTGGTAAAAAGCTTCACTCTCTCATTTTTGTTAAACTCTAAAGCAAAATTTTTCTCAATGTTAGAATCATAAACAGTATGAGTATATATAGATTTATTTGTTTCATTTTTTACCATATTTGTAGATTTGGTAGATAGGTAGCCATAGAGTTCTTGATTTTCAAAACACTCTTGAGCATAGTAAAATTCATCTCCTAACTTCTGATATTTTATACCATCAACGACAAACATACTCATCACTTTTTTTATGATTTTTATCGCACCATCTATAAACCTTTGAGGGTTATTTTTGAAGTCTTGCAATTTATCGCTTTTTATCAAAATCTCTACAATAACTCTTCTTGTAAGATTTGTTTCATTTTGAATATAAGTTACAATATCAGGCAATGTAAAATCTATAATCTCACTATTTAATGGGTCATTTTTGATGGTATCTTTTACTATTTCTACACCAGCTTTTGTGATTTTATTTGTAGCTTTGGAATAGAGATATTTTATCTTGCCAACTGTTAAATCATTTTGTATATGCTTCACACACTCATCTATAAGTTTAAATTCATCAAACTCTACTCTGTAAGTGGTTTTATATTTTATCTGCTCCCATAGTGATTTAAAGTCTTCACTGAGATAAACTTCTTTGTTTAGAGTGATAAGTTTCTTATCATCAGCATCTTTTACATTGAGGTTACCTGCTATTTTAGTTATAACTGATGTTATATCGGCTTTTAATGCTGCAAACTCTTGTGGTACTTCAAAACGATTCTCTTTTATATCAGTTTTTAAAGTGTCTTGTATCTTTCCTCTTGTGTCTATATATTTTTTCTCTTTAAGATACTCATAGACTACTTCACTATTGGCAGAACCAAAGTACTCTATCTCACCATTTTCATTCTCAACTGCTATATTTGCAAAGAAATGCTCCTCTATGATACCAAACTTGATTCCCTCTTCATCCTCTATCTCTTTTTGTAAGGCTCGTGCAAAATCTTCATAACTCTCATTTGCCATTACTGTTAAAGTATTGACATCAAACCCTCTTACTCTCTGCCCATTTTGATCTACACATATACGAAGTCCACGACCTATTTCCTGTCTTTTTTTCATTACAGAGTTAGTTTCGTTTAGAGTACAGATTTGAAATACATTTGGATTATCCCAACCCTCTTTTAAGGCAC
>JALSUU010000222.1 GCA_027071075.1 Sulfurimonas sp.
GGAGTGAAAGATTTTATTGTTATTAAGTATGTTGGTGATGATAAGATTTTACTCCCTGTTGAAAACCTTGATTATATTGATAGATATATTGCAAGTGGGGGAAGTGTTCCTGTTTTAGATAGACTTGGTAAGGGGAGTTTTGGAAAGTTAAAAGCCAAGGTTCGTAAAAGATTGCTTGAGATTGCAGGGCAGATTGTCAATACTGCTGCTGCTCGTGCATTGATACAAGCACCTAAAATCAACTTAGCAAAAAAAGAGTTACAAGAGTTTCAAGCTCTCAGTGGATTTGAATATACTGAGGATCAAACGCAGTCGATAAATGAGATACTTTCACAAATGTCCACTGGAAATATTATGGATAGACTTTTGAGTGGGGATGTAGGGTTTGGAAAAACAGAAGTCGCCCTTAATACTCTCTATGCCGCTTATAAGTCAGGATACCAATCTGCCTTTATAGTGCCGACTACTCTGCTCTCAGCACAGCACTGGCGCTCTTTAGATGAACGATTTTCTGAACTCAAAATTCGCTACGCAAAACTTGATAGATTTGTGAGCACAAAAGATAAAAATGCTATTATTAAAGGACTTGCATCAGGGGAGATAGATTGTGTTGTCGGTACGCATGCGCTCTTTGGTTTAGAGTTTAAAAAACTTGGTGTGGTTATTATTGATGAAGAGCATAAGTTTGGGGTGAAACAAAAAGAGAAGATAAAAGAGTTGTATCATAATGTACACCTTTTAAGTATGAGTGCTACACCAATTCCTCGCTCACTTAACCAAGCGTTAAGCTCTATAAAAACAATGTCTCAACTCCTTACTCCTCCAAGTGAGCGTCAAGGGGTAAGAACCTTTGTTAAAGAGTACGAAGAGAAACTTATAAAAGAGGTGATTTTACGAGAACTTCGCCGTGGTGGACAGGTTTTTTATGTGCATAACTCTATAGACCATATGCCTATAAAACTTGGAGAACTTAAAGCACTGCTTCCTGAGTTACGAGTCGTGATGTTACACTCAAAAATCTCTGCTGTTGAGACCGAAAAAGAGTTACTCAAATTTGAAGCAGGGGAGTATGACTTGATGATAGCAACGAGTATCATCGAGTCAGGTATTCATATGCCTAAGGTCAATACTATTCTTGTAGATGGTGCAGATAGATTTGGAATAGCCGACCTGCATCAACTCCGTGGGCGTGTTGGTCGAGGAAGTGTTGAGGGCTTTGCTTACTTTATCGTAAAAAGCAAAGAACTCTTAACAGATGAGGCAAAGAAAAGGCTCTTAGCTTTAGAGTCAAACTCATTTTTAGGAAGTGGGTCTGTTTTAGCACATCACGATTTAGAGATTCGTGGGGGTGGTAACTTAGTGGGTGATGCACAGAGTGGGCATATTAAAAATATAGGCTATTCTCTGTACCTTAGAATGCTAGAAGACGCTATAAAAGAGTTGAGTAATACCAAAGAGGGTGAGCGTGCTAAAGTAGATATAAAACTTACTATTAGCGCTTATATCTCTGATGAGGTAGTCAAAGAGGATAGATTGCGTCTTGATATTTACAGACGACTTTCTCAAGCTGAGAGTGCTGTAGAGATTTATGAGATAGAAGAGGAGATAATAGACCGTTTTGGAGAGTTAGATCTGCCTACAAAACAGTTTTTTGAGTTGATGGTTATAAAACTTTTAAGTCTTGAAAAAAAGATAAAAAGTATCATGAACTATGGACAAAATATCACTGTTACCTATCTTAATGA
>JALSUU010000223.1 GCA_027071075.1 Sulfurimonas sp.
CTCCCTATATCATTTTTGGGCTCTTTTTTGCAGGTCTTTTACATGAGCTTGTTCCCGACACTCTCGTCTCTAAGCACTTAGGAAAAGACTCTATTGGTTCAGTTATCAAAGCAACTCTTTTTGGAGTGCCTCTTCCTGTCTGCTCTTGTGGAGTGATTCCACTTGCTACAAGTATCAAAAAATCGGGGGCGAGTAATGGTTCTACTCTCGCATTTTTAATTTCTACTCCCATCACAGGGGTTGATTCTATTTTGGCGACCTATGGAATGTTTGGCTGGGCTTTTACACTTTATAGAGTAGTTACTTCTATGATTATTTCTATAATAGCAGGTATATTAACCAATATATTTCCCGAAAAAGAGACTCTTGAAGAGACAAAAGAGCTTGTTCAAGAGGAGAGTTCATGCTGTGATTCAGGGTCTTCTTGTTGCTCAACTGAAACACAACAAGAGACAAAGAAGAAGTTCTCATTAAGCGCTGCAATGAAGTACGCTTTTGTAACACTTCTTGGAGATATTGCATCACCACTCTTTGTTGGGCTTTTACTTGGTGCACTTATTACCGTTGCTATTCCATCAAACCTTAGTGAGATACTTAAAACATACTCTTGGCTCTCTTACATCATAGTCATCGCTATCGCTGTTCCTATGTATGTCTGTGCTACTGCATCTCTGCCTATTGCAGCGGGACTTATGCTTGCAGGCGTCTCTCCTGGAGCAGCTTTTGTTTTTCTCTCAGCAGGACCTGCTACAAATACAGTAACTATAGGTGTAGTGAAAAAGATGTTAGGTACACGAACACTGTATATATACCTTGGAACGATTATCTTAGGATCTGTTTTATTTGGGTTTGGACTTGATTATATTTTAGCAGATGTCTCAGTCAATGAGATGATTCATATGGATGAAAAAGCAAGCTTAATTGCTATCGCAAGTAGTATATTTTTATGGGGATTTGTACTCTACTTTTTACTCAAACCCTATCTTAGTAAAAAAGAAGAGAGTTCTTGTTGTTCAAGTGGAGAGTGCCATTAAGGCACTCTCTTATTTTTTCACAGTAGCCTTTTTTGGCATTATGATTGTAAAGTAATCACCCTCTTGTTTATGTGTGATCTTCTCTTGATCTACATCTGCTGGAATTGAGTAAGATGTCTCAAAGTATTGTGAACTATAATAGTACCCGCTATCACTTTTCTCCTCTCTTTTCATATTCATATTTACTGAAAATACACTGTTCTTTATCATAAAATTGAGTGTATCCATCTTCGCACCATTTAACTTGATTCTATAAATATATTTATCTGCTAAATTCTCATAAAGTGGTTTTTTCTCAAAAAGCTCAGGGTGTTTGCTCTTTTGCTCTGTAATATATTGGTTCTCACCCTCAAGTTTTTTAATCGCACTCTTATACTCTTTTATAAGTTGATTATTTTGTTCTATCTTACTCTTTGTGTCCATATTAAACAAAGAAAACGCATTTGCTGATGTTACAGCAACTAATCCAATAACAATTGATGAAAGTAATAATTTTTTCATAATATAACTCCTTAAAAATATTTTGTACAAGAGAATTGTAAAACTTTTCGTTAAATCAAAATTTAATCAACGGAAAACAGATGGTAAATCAGGTCACTATTAGAAGAAGTTTAGTATAATTACGAAAATATTTCTACACACAAAGAAAACAGGAAACTTATTTGAAAAATATTAGAAACTTCTCTATTATCGCACATATTGA
>JALSUU010000224.1 GCA_027071075.1 Sulfurimonas sp.
CTTCCATCACTAAAGTATGCGGTTGCTGTAAAGTTATCCACTGTCCCTGTTGGAACTGTCGCTTGTGGTGGAGTTATCTGTAAGGAACTGATTGTTGCTGATGTGACTTTAAGCTCAACTCGATTACTATTTATACCACTAAAGGTTGTCTTTATAGTTGTATTCCCCTCGCCAACAGTCTCAATAATCGCTTCAATTCCACTCATTTTGGATACTACACCTACCGAACTATCACTGCTCTGCAATGTTACTAAACCCGTTATATCAAAAGCACTTCTATCGCTAAAGTAACCATAAGCCTTATAACGAACTTGTACTCCTTTTGGAACAGTCGTTTTTACAGGAGAGAGTACGATATTTTCTAGTAATGCATCTGTAACAGTAATCGTAGCTGTATTACTTATCAGTTCACTATGCTGTGTAGTTAAGGTTGCAACAACTTTTGCTTCTCCTACTGATTTAGCATATGTATAACCAGGATTATTTGAACCCGTTTCTACACTTACAATATTTGATTGATCTGACTCCCAGACTACTTGATCTGTCACATCCATCATTGTGCCATCATCAAAATAGGCGGTAGCCTTACAATAGAAATATAATCCTTTTGGAAGAGAATAAAGGGCAGGAGTTATTTGAATATTTTGAATATTTTTTGAAGTATCAAGATATCTAGCATTATCGCTTGAACATCCTACATAAAAGAGTGTGCTAACAAGTAAAAATAGACTTAATAGTATCTTTTTCATTTTTCAGCTTTTATTACAATTTTTTTTAGCACATCATCTCTATAAAACTCAACGACAATACGTCTATTCTTTGCACGGTTCTGTACCGTTTTATTATCTGTAGCCGATTCTTTATCTCCTCTCGCATAGACCAATATACGGCTCATATCTATACCTTTAGAAAGAAGAAAGTTCTTCACTTCATTCGAGCGTCTTTTTGCAATAATAAAATTATTTTTCGAAGAACCTTTTGCATCTGCATAACCTGTTATACTGACTTTATAGTGTTTATATTTCTTTAAAAATTTTACTGCATCAAAACTTAAATGCTCTAATATGTTTTGTGTCTTATATTTATTATAGCCATAGGTCAAATCAATATTAAATTTATATGGAATACATCCACAATTAGTTACTGGTGCACCTTTGAGAGTATTTGGACATCTGTCCAGTAGATCTATTACCCTATCCTCATCACTATCAAGTGCACAGCCATTTGTATCAACAGCTGCACTCTCAGGTGTATTTTCACACTTATCATAAATATCTATCACACTATCAAAATCGCTATCTTTAGCGCATCCCATACTATCGACTTCTGCATCTAGAGGTGTTCCTGTACAGAAATCACGAGAGTTTTGAACACCATCATTGTCATCATCACCATCTTGATGTGCTATCGCTCCAAATCGATATACTACACCAGCAAAAACATTCACTGAGTATCTATCTTCTAGTGTGCTTATCTTATTTATACCTGCAACAACGGTCTCGATATTATACGAATCCATACGAACAGAGAGATCCAATGCCCAATTATCATTTAAATAGTAATCCATACCAGTTTCTAGAGTTAAACTCGCACTATGTGTTTTCTCATCCAAAGCTTCAGCTGTTTCCAAAGGAGACACCTTTCTATCCATCATGGTGTAGCCAACACCTATACCAACATAAGGTTCAAATGCTTTGTTCTGTAGTTCAAACTCATGGCGTAATCCAATACTTGGTATATAAAATACTCTATCATCATAGATATAGCTAGTCATATCAATATATGGTTTAAACAAGGCATCTTTGCCATTGTTAAAGACAACTCTACCAGAAATACCCCAGCCATTTGCTTCAGGATCAACTAGGTTGCTCACTCCACCCTTGTCATTACTTCTTGAATAAAAAGACTTACTATATCCCGATTTTATTGAGAGTGTATCCACTAAAGGGTATGTGGTTTTTTCGAACTTTGGTAATTCTGAGTAACTTAATTTCTTCTCTGGATTCTCTGCTGCTTCAAGCTGTAATGCAAGAGCACAGATAAGACATATTTTCACTATATTTTGCATAATATTCCTTATTATTAATGTGATATTATAACTAAAATGTTTTAAGGTCTTAACTCTTCTATAACTTCTTTACTTTCCATCGGTATTGTTACTATCTTTTTAGCATTTAAGTCCATCTTGTTTAAATCAACCATTTTTATCTGTGAGTTGTTGTAAACGCGGAAATAAAACTTTTTCGCCTTTAGATCACTTGCACTTGTCCATGTTGTAAAGTCTGCCATGATATTTCCGTGCTTGTCTTTATGTGCTTCTCTTGCTGAACCTTTTGGAATGTCAAAGTTGTTTAGAATATGAAATGCTTGAATAACACTCTCTCTACCATTTTTAGCAGGAATGCTTGACTTAGAAAATGCAACTGCTCTTACAAAACGTGCAGGTGGTGTGAAATCTCCAGGCATACCTGTTAAACCAGCACCTAAACCAAAAGGTTTGAGCTCAACACCACCAATACTTCTCGTTTTTGGTTGTACTGCACCTAAATTTGGATAGTTACGAAGGTTTGTCATGTGCCAATCAAAAGAAGGTGAGTTTGTGATAACACCAAGAGGATTATCAAACACACTTAGTTTTCCTTTTAAGTACTCGATAACTATACTTTTACCCTTTGCATCAGTAACTATAAAATGCACCGGTGGAGAAAATCCCCATGCCTCAAAAATAATATCTGGGACTACAAGATTTTTGATATCTTTTTTCACTTCTGCTGTTGTTGCAAAATTCTCAAGTATATATGAGCCTAGTTCCCAAACGGCAATAGTGTTTTTTGCATCACTCTTTTTATAGGGCATATAGACTGCTGTTGTTGGATGATAAAAAAGCCCCATAGATAAGCCTTTTTCATTGAAACCATCAAATATCCAAGGAACTCCAGCACCATTTGCTCCTATAGAAGCATACTTAGATGTCCACTTCTTTCCGTTTTTACCCTCTGGTGTCATCCCTTGTCGTTTATAGCCACGAGGAACTACTAAAACATTTGAGCCCATATCTACTTCAAACTCTAAAGTACGTGCATGAATTACACTGCCATCTTTAGCTGTTAGTGTGATTCCTGTACAAGCATTTACTGAAGTAAATCCAACAGATAAAGCTGCTATAGATACTAAACTCAATACTTTTCTTTTTATATTTAACATTGTTTTTCCTTAATTTATTTGTTCACAGAAGTTTTCAATAGTTTAAGCTTTCCATTGTAAACAACTCCAAGAACTTTTATATCTTTTATGTGCATAGGCTTTACTTTGAGAGGGTTTTCTTCAAGTAGTATAAAGTTTGCACGCTTACCGCGCTTAATAGAACCTATCTCATCTTCAAGACTCAGTGTTCTTGCTGCATTTATAGTGATACCTTTGAGGGCACTATAAGCATCTATTTTTTGGTCTTGAGAAACAAAGTTTCCTTCACTTGTCATACGATTTACGGCTGTCCAAGCAAGAGTAAGAGGCTCAAGAGGTGCCATTCCGAAGTCAGAGTGTAGAGAAAAAGAGATATTTCTATCAAGAAGTAATTTCATAGGCACCATATTTTGTGCACGTTTTTTCCCTAGTCCATACTTTGAGTATTTATCTGTGAGTGCCCAAAGGTAGTAAGGATTAACCGAAGCTTCTATACCTAACTCTTGCATCTCATCAGCTTGAGCAGCAGTAAAGTAACCAAGATGATGGAGAGTCAGTTGATGGTTTTTACGAGGATGGCGTTGCATCATCTCACGAGTAATGTCTATACATCTTTGAATCCCTAAATCTCCATTTGCATGGATATGAATCTTATAACCCTTATCCCAGTAGAAATTCATCTGCTCTTTAAAAAGCTTCAGGGGAGTCATCCACTGCCCTTTAAAACCATCACTATAACCATCTTTCATCTGCATTGCAAGTGAATAAATAGCACCATCAGCATAGAGTTTTACCTCTTTTGGTAGCATCTTTATGTTTTTCGTATCATACTGAGAGGCTTTTTCCATCCACTCATAAGCTTTTTCATTTGACTTTCCATTTGCATTATAGAGCTGTGTTCCATTGAGAACATTGTAGACATCATAAGGAGGATTCTTCGCCATCTCAGCTTTGAGCATTGAGTACTCCATCTTAAAACTTGACTCAGGGAAGCCTTGTTCTGCAACTGAAGTTACACCATTTTTCGTTATAAGAGTACTCATATCACTAAGACCCTTTTTATAGCGTTTAGGATCAAGTAAATAAGGGGCAATACGAGGAACAAGTGCTAACCAACCACCCTCAAAAAAGTGACCGCGTTCCCACTCTACTTGAGGATTGCCTTTGTAGTCTTCTTCTTTAACATGCATCAGTTTTATAGCCGCATCATTTAAAAACACTTCATGAAAAGAGCGGTGAATAACTGCAACAGGTTTAGTAGGAGAGATTTTATTTAAAATATCTCTATTTAAATCTCCGTGCCAAAGTTGATGATAACCCCAGATAAAAAGAACACTGTCTGTTTTGCCGTACTTAGCGACACTCTCTTTAAGACGTGCTAGATATGCTTTATGACCTGAAACACCTTTTTTGAGTCCATCAGGAACATCCCAGTCATGAGGAGCAACGATATCTCCTCCTAAAATAATAGCAGCGATAGAAGGATGCACATGAGGCTCAACAAACCCTGGCATCATAGTTTTACCTTTTAAGTCAACTGCAACTGTTTTATCAGCATAGTTGTTTACTGCGTTTGCTTTTTTACCTGCATAGACAATCTTACCATCTTTTACCAATACGGCTTCCACATAAGAGGGCTTATCACCCTCCATAGTTAAGATATCGCCACCATAGTAGAGAGTTTGTGTAGCACTTAGAGCACTAACAACCAGAGCTAAAAGTGCTAGTAGGTACTTCATGACTATAAATCTCCAAACGGATTTTTAATAATGAAGTTCGCTTGAAGCATAATAGTATCTTCAGATGTTATGTAATCAGGTGAAATCACTGCCTTTTGGTACTCTGCCATGAGTTGTACAGGCATTGGCCCTATCTTTATCATCTTTCCTACACCAAAAGCGAGAGGAAGAGTAAGTTTGTTACCACTTTGTGCATTCCAGTTCACTGTTATGTGTGGACTTGCACGAAGTTGCCATGCTTGTGGAAGGTTATAAATGATAAAGTACTGCATATCAGTATGGTTTGCCATCTTCACACCATCTGTTCCATCATCAGCTACACCCCACCAGTGTTGTAGGTGTGTTCCAACAGTCCAGTCATCGTTAGCATAAAGAGCTAAAGCAGTTGGCCCTACTTGGTACTGGTGTGAAGCTACTTCTTCATGCTGTGATGTTGGGAAAATAAATGTCGCACCTATACCATAAGACCACCCTTTCATCTTCACTACACCTACACCCATAGGTAAGATTAAGTCACCCATTTTAGCTTGTCTATCTTCACCAAATGCAGTAACATGTCCAGGATTGTCAACATGTCCACCAACAGTTGTTGGAGCATTTATATAAGTAAAAACAGGTCTAGCAAATGCTGTCATACCATTCTCTAGAGGAATAGGCAGAACAGGTTGAAAGAGTGTTGTGTTTATATGATCTTTACCTGACACATTTACACCGGCTACAGTAGTATCCCCTTTTAACATCGTATAGTTATTTTGAAACGAAAGGTTCCAAATCTGAGCTAGAGGATTTGACATCTCTTTTGAGAGCTCCTCCATCGTTTTTTCTTTTGCACTGAGGGCTATTGCGAGTAGTGAAACTGCTACAAATCCGCCTATGAGTATTTTTTTCATTTTTTTCCTTCGTATAATACATTTTAAATGATAATAGCATAATTGAACTTTTTTAAAAATAAGAACATATATTTGTACCAAGCCGATTAAATGTATGTAATATGATAGTGTTTTGTCTATCTTAATCTTTTGATAAGAAGTGTAATCTAAAAAAAGAACCTGATTTACAGCCACTCCAATATATAGATATATGCCTGCTTGTATAGCCTCTGATAGCAAATAAATTATATGCTATAATTGCAGTATTAATATTTAGGGAGCAAGACATGTTAGAAGCAATGTACGATACAGCTATACAACAAAATCTATCGCAGCACATTGATTCTCTAATGGGGCATAGTGCTTATTACGAAAAAAGTGTT
>JALSUU010000225.1:0-6708 GCA_027071075.1 Sulfurimonas sp.
CAAAAATAGCAAGATACTTAAAGAACAATGATGAAGCAAAAGCAAAAGAACAGCTCAAAAAAGCTTTCTGGTTTTTAGCCTTTGTACTTACTGCTAGTACCATTGGAGGCATAGTCTTATCAAAAGAGATTACTTGGTTACTCTTTGAACGCGGTGCCTTTGATGCAAATGATACACTCCAAACAACAGCAGTTCTACAGATGTATATGATAGGACTACTACCTTTTGGACTCCAAAAACTCTTTGTCCTTTGGCTCTATGCAAAAGAGCTACAGATGCAAGCTGCAAAGATAGCAACCCTCTCCCTTGTAGTTTACCTTATCTTTGCCCTCAGCTTCATACAGCCACTAGGAGTAGCAGGTCTAGCCCTTGCATCAACACTCGGAGGTTTAGTAAGTTTTATATTTACCATAAAAGTGTTTGGAGTAGCAAACTTTGTAGAGATTGTTCGTAGCAAATATACTCTTTATCTTTTTTTCTGTGCTATTGCATTCATTTTTGCACTTGTCACCTTAAAACATTTTATAGAGCCATTTATAAATTAAAGTTGCAATACATCCTCTAGCTTCACACTCATTTTTTTAATAACTCCGACTTCAAAGTTTTATAATAATTACAATAAAACAAAAGTGTTTCAAATCTAAACACTTATAAATTTTTATAATATTCATTTTTTATTCATCACATTTTTATCACAACTTAAGTTTTCCCAAGATATCATACATAATCTAACATAAAAAGGTAAAAAAATATGGCAAAATTATTCTCTGATGCATGGATAAATGAACTTAAAGATGCGTGGAACAACGATAGTGAGGTATCTGATAAATTAGCAGATATTAACTTCTCAGCAACAATTACTTGTGGATTTAAAAATGATGATAAACCAACTTGTGTGTTTATTGTAGATAATGGAAAAGCAGTAAGTGCTGGTCTTTATGATGGACAAGAGCCAACATGGGATATGAGAGCGTCTGAAGATGATTGGATGAAATGGGTAAATAAACCTTTAGGTATGACAGGTATGGGTATGGCTTATACTACTGGTAAACTTAAATTTCCAACAGGTGATTTTAAACAAATGATAAAAACACCGAGTATGGCTGGACCATTTATTAAAAGTTTTGCATTGATGCATAAAATTGGTGCTGCTGCATAATTTTTAGACCTTAGAAACTCCTCTAAGGTCATTCTCTCTTTCTCTTTAAAAAAGCCACTTTTCAAGATCTTCTTTCAAATGCGTAGCATTCGATGTGCGTATATAATAAACTTTTTCATCCTGAGTTTCTAATAAAACCAATGGTTTCCAAAAACGCAATGCCATACCAATTGTCTCTGCATCTTTTCGTTCTCTCCATGAAATAATATCAACTTTTTTTATTTGCTCTTTTGGAATCACTAAAATATGATTTCCAATAGCTATAAACTCTTCCTTAAGCACAATAATATTTGCATAATAATGCCATATTGAGCGAAAAAGAGCAAAGAATACTATCATATAAAATAGTGCATCAACAATTGATATTAGATAGCCATAAGGTACATCAATACTACGAAGATAATATGCATCACCACTTAAAAATTTCAAAAGATAATATTTTATCCATCCATAAAGTGCTGTCGCAAAAATCATAGTCAAAAAAAGAATTAAAAAACCTACAAATCTACTGCTTGTGCGTCTTTGAAAAAGAACATCTCTTTGTGTATAAACCACACCCTTTTGTCGTAGTTTTCTACGGTATATCGCAATATATACCACGATAAAAAGTATAATTATGACAAGAGATAAGGCAGAAGTATCCATAGGAAAGAAATAATAATCTCTGGTAATATATTTGTAACGATTTTTTGGAGCAAAAGATTCAGAAACAGTTTTTCTAAACTCCTCATGCGTAATAGATTTGAAAATATCATACGATGTTTTATTCGTGATGTTTTGCTCTTCTCTCAAATATTGTGCCATATCTATAAGACCCATCTGTGTATCACTATCATGCTCTATTGATTTGTAGTACTCTTTTTCATAATTAATCAACGCTTTTTCTATTGTATTGTCATTCATGACTTTACGATCAGAATCTATCATCACTTCAGCCATGACAATATTATCAGAAAACACTCCATTGAGACCATCAAAACCTATACATTGCATACCTGCATCACCATCTGAAAACTCATAAGGATTAACACTATAAGTTTTTCCCTCTTTGTTACGCAATTGTTGTTGTAGTCGCTGTGCTAAGGCATCTGTATAGATACTTAAAATAAGATATCTTTTATAATCATTTAGAAGATACTTTGTACCAACATAAGCATAATTTTTCGGCATTCCTTCATAGAAACGCGTGTAGGGTTTATCATTAAGAAGAGGTGTGAAATGAGGTTTCATTACTTTTAATGTACCCTTTTTATCAACACTACCGTAAACATCTTCAATAGTTTTACGCATGGAAACCATATCAAAATTACCTGCTACAAAGAGTTTCATATTTTCTGGATAATAGTAATCTTTATATCTATTCATTACTTCATTAAGAGTAAATCGTCGATTATTCTCCTGTTCATGATAAATATCAGGAAGCTTTTTGAGCTGAGGAAGATTAAAATCATCTCTATATATATCATCACGCGGTGGCATTATAAATTCAAAAAAATGTTTTATCGCTACTAGAGGTTTATAATACCAGTGAGACTCACCTATTTCTGTTTGTAATGCCTTCTTTTCAATAGCTAAATCCTCATCACTCACATTTTTATCAAAAAGCATTGTCGCAAATGTTTTAATGAGCCATTGAGATTTTTTTGCATTGATAGTTGCAACATATTCAGTCTCATAGCGTTGGGTAAAGCCATTAACATCAGTACCACCCTCCTCTTGAATATAATCAAGATAATCATGGTACGGTACACGCCTATCACGAAAAACTAAATGCTCTACTAAGTGTGAGATACCATAGTTTTCATCCGTTTCATTATCAAAGCCCACATTAACGCTAAGCCTTACTTTTGTTTTCTCCGCCTTTGCATCAGCAAGAAGATAGACCTGTAAACCGTTATCTAGTTTAAAATATTCAATAGATTTAAACGGATCTTTTTCTATTCCATTCTCTTGTGCATATAACAATACTATCATTGATAGTAGTAAACAAATAATTTTCATTTGTTCCCCTTTTTATTCATCGATGCAGACTTTTTAGAAAGAGTTTCACTCAGTTTTTGAGCCTCTTTATTTTTAAGCATTGCAATACGAGCTTTATAATTCACCTTTCATCTCCCTAATGCGTTTAATACCTTCGTTTGCCGTAATCTTTTGTGCTTCTATATCTAAAAAAATTTGTTCTATCACTATTTCATCTTCTCTCTTTTTCTGTTGTAATGAATCAGAGAGTTCATTTAAACGCTTTTTGAGTGTCGGATAGCTAATTTCAAGCTCCTCCGACATCTCTTTAAGATTTCCACCATGCACAATAAGTTCTTCGACAAGCTTTTGCTCACTATTGGAGAGTCTAGCAAGTCTAGGGAAATAAAATTCGCCACTATACTCAGTATGACAAGAAGTACATGAGAGTGTTTGAATTTGTAAAAGACTCTCACAGATTAAACAGTGTGTCATAGATTCCCCTTTTTTAATTATTTTAAAATATTCTATCTACTTTTTTAATTATAGTCAAGTTTTATTGGATTATTTTAAAATATAAGCTAATACCATGAGTTGCATTCTCTATTTAATATAGCTCTCATTACTTAACTGATATAATTCACAACTTTATTTTATTTAGGATACTCCTTATGACATTTACTCTAGAAGCCACAAGTGGCAATGCTCGTGCGGCAATAATTGAGACAAAACATTCAACCATTAAAACACCCGTTTTTATGCCTGTTGGAACTATAGGGAGTGTAAAATCTCTTGATGCAGAGGATGTACTTAACCTTCTAGGTGCTGAAATTATTTTAGCAAACACTTACCATACTTATCTTCGTCCAGGAGATAAGACCATAGCGAAGATGGGAAAACTACATGGCTTTACACAATACCCTAAAAGTTTTTTAACAGATAGTGGCGGTTTTCAAGCCTTCTCTTTAAGCGATATCTCTAAACCTATGAAAGATGGAATAGAATTTCGTTCACATATAGATGGGAGTAAGCATTTTTTTACACCAAAGAAAGTTATAGACATTCAAACAAACCTTGGTTCAGATATTATGATGATACTTGATGATTTAGTTGCTCTACCTGCTACCCAAGAGCGTATTAAAGTAAGTATAGAGAGAACTACTGCTTGGGCTGAAGAGTCTATAGAGTATTTTCGCTCACAACAAGCGAAAGGGATTTGTGTAGATCAAAATATCTTTGCTATTATTCAAGGGGGAACAGATAAAGCATTTCGTACTAAGAGTGCTACTGAGCTATGTGCCTTAGATTATGATGGTTTTGCTATTGGGGGACTCAGTGTTGGAGAATTAAACAATGAAATGTACGAGACAGTAGAGCACACTACGCAGTATATGCCAAAGGATAAGCCTCGTTATCTTATGGGTGTTGGAACGCCTGAAGATCTCATAGAAAATATTGAGCGAGGTATAGATATGTTTGACTGTGTAATGCCAACGCGAAATGCAAGAAATGGTACCCTCTTTACCTCTTTTGGTCGAATAAATATTAAAGGTGCGAAGTTTAAAGAAGATGCAGGTCCGATAGACCCAGAGTGTCAATGCCTCACTTGTAAAACATACTCTCGTGCCTATATAAACCATCTCTTCCGTGCAAGAGAGATAACCTACTTTAGACTCGCAACTATTCACAATCTACACTACTATCTTAACCTTATGCGAGAAGTTCGTGAGGCTATTTTAGAGGATAAATTTACAGAGTATAAAAAAGAGTTTTACAATAAAAGGAGAAAATAAGATGAACGATACAACAGACATAACAACACTCACTATTAGAATAGCTATTTTTGTAGTAATTGCAGGGATATTTTTCTTTGTTTTAAAGGGAGAGAAAAGACAATAGAGAACAAAGTCTCTACTGTCCAAATAAATAAACTAAACTATTTTCTTATTTTAGTTTACCATTTCCATAGTGCTTAAATAGGTAATCAACTACAGTTTTTTTATCATCTTTCATAATTGGTGCTTTAAAGTGTGTAATCATTTTATCTACTTTTTTACTCCAAAAAAGGCGAGATTGAGGTCCTTGGTTTAAAATGTAACCAAAAGAGTGACACATCAAACAGTTAGCTTGAACTGCATCAAAACCATGCCCCATTTTAATCTGATATGAAATATATGGAACTTCCATGTCACCTTTTACTTGTGCAAAAAGAGAACCAACTGCTAATGTTGCTATTAAAATTATTTTTTTCATCATATTATTCTCCTTATACCACTTCTACTGTGATAACATCGATACCGTTATATTTGTATCCACCATGATTCCAAGGAATCTCTTTTGCAAAAGGTTGCTCATTACCTAAACGATTAATCGCTTTAGCCATAATATGTAATTTTCCATACTTCGTTGGTTTATAAGCAAATCTAAACTCAGTAAAAGCATAGCGGCCATTCTCTTGTTTTAAAAGAGCTTCTTCCCAAGTTTTTCCTTCATCCACAGATATCATAACTTTATTGATTCCATGTCCATCATCAAAAGCTACACCGCGAACAACAACATGAGAATTATGATACACCTGCATACCATTTTCAGGATACCCTATAACAGATTTCACATTCATATGCGTAATAGGCTTAGTAGTCTTTGCATGATGTTCTGGAGTTTCACCCTCTGTTTTATTATCAGGCACACGATATGCCATATCCATAAAGAAAAGAGATTTATACTTATCTGTAACAGTAATGTTACTCAACATTTTAACCCAACTATCAGAATAATACCCCGGTAAAACTAAACGAAGTGGAAAACCATTTAAGTATGGTAAATCCTCATCATTCATTTGATATGCAACAATAACATGATCATCAAGTTCCGTAAGTTCTAACTCTCTTACAAAGTTAGGTGTTTTGTAGTATGCTGCTTTTTCAAGACCATTAAAACCTATCCAGTGTGCATCTTTTTTAAGTCCCGCTTTATTGAGAAGGTCAGAGAGTCTTACCCCTTTCCATTTAGCACATCCCATAGCACCACTACCCCACTGAATTCCACCAGGAATTGGAGTAAAAGCTGAACGAGAATTACCACCACACTGAAGTACAGCAGTAACTTCTACTTGCTCATAATCATTTTTCAGTTCATGTAGAGAAATATTTAACTCTTTTTCTACAAGCCCATTAATTTTAATAGTATATGCATCTAAATCAATATGTGTTGGAATATCTGGAAGGTGCCATCTTACAAAAAATTCATCATTTTGAGTAATGCCTCTCGCAAAAGTAGCTCTCGTAGATTCCAATAAAGGTGGTCTATCAGAGTAAGTAATCATTGGTCTTTTTTCTGGAAATGCCATTTCTGACACTCTCTGTCCAACCTTCGGTTGATGTGTCTCAGCAGCAGCTAAGTTCGTTCCTAAAATTGCAGCCGATGCGACTATCGAAGTTTTAAAAAATTCTCTTCTTTGCATATAGTATCCTATAAAATTTATTATAACGCTTATTGTATCTCATAATAATTAAAATAAGTTAAAAAATTTAAAATAGTTAAGAAAAGAAAAAACGACTACATAATTTTGGTTTAAATTAAAGAGAAAA
>JALSUU010000225.1:6808-21442 GCA_027071075.1 Sulfurimonas sp.
TATATTATAAGGGGTAAAAATGGTTAAGTCTTTAAGAGGGATGAATGATATTTTAAGTGAGGATTATGAGAGATTTACATACTTTATAGATCTTGCAACAGATGTTGCACAAAAGTATGGTTTTCACTTTATAGAGACTCCACTTCTTGAAGAGACAGCTCTTTTTAAACGCAGTGTTGGTGAGAGTAGTGACATCGTAGGAAAAGAGATGTACCAGTTCATCGACAAGGGTGAGAATGATGTTTGTTTAAGACCAGAGGGAACAGCTGGTGTTGTTCGTGCTTTTATACAGAAGAAGTTAGACAAAGCAGGTGGAACACATAGATTTTTTTATCATGGTTCTATGTTTCGTTATGAGAGACCACAAAAAGGTCGCTTGAGACAGTTTCACCAGTTCGGTGTTGAGAGTTTTGGACAAGAGAGTGTTTATGAAGATGCAACTATGATTATGATGGTTGCAGATATACTCAAACGATGTGGTATTGGGTATAGACTCCAACTCAACTCTCTTGGTGATGCAAACTGTATGCCTCAGTACCGTGACTCTTTAGTCTCTTTTATAGAGTCTGTTGAAGAGGAGATATGTGAGGATTGTAAACGCCGTAAAGGGACAAACCCTATTCGTGTTCTTGATTGTAAGAATGCGCACTGCCAATCTCTTTATGAGAATGCTCCTAAACTTATAAACTCTCTTTGTGAGGGGTGTGAGAGTGACTTTAGTAAACTCAAAGATATCCTTGATGCAAATAGTATCGCTTATGAAATAGATACAAATCTTGTTCGTGGTTTAGATTACTACTCTAAAACTGCCTTTGAGTTTGTGAGTGACAACATCGGTTCACAGAGTGCTATTGCAGGTGGTGGACGCTATGATAGACTTGTAGAGTTTTTGGATGGTCGCCCTACTCCAGCAGTTGGTTTTGCTATGGGGATAGAGAGACTTATGGAGCTTATAGTTATGCCAAAAAAAGCTCGTGAAGGGTATTATATTGGAGCGATGGATGCAGAGGCTGTTGACTTGGTTGTAAACCTTACACAAACAAAAAGAGTTACAAATAAAGCCACTTGTGACTATAAGCCAAGAAACTTAAAGAACCATCTAAAAGCAGCAGACAAAGTAAATGCAAAATATTGTTGTGTTATTGGTGAAAATGAGAGAAAAGATGCTACTATATGGGTGAAAGACTTAGAAGCTAAATCAGAAAAGGTTATATCACTTAAGGATTTTTAGATGGATTTTCTCCATGGTACTTGGAATATTTTTATAGACTTTATAGAGTTTTTTGTACTTGCAGCTGTTTTATTGCTTGCAAATATGTTTGTGTATGATAAATATGTACAACGAAAACATGCACTACTTATTAATTATCCTGTTATTGGGCGTATGCGTTATCTTTTTGAGACATTGAGAGAACCGCTGCGTCAATACTTTGCAGATGAAAAGTTTTATGAGTCTAAAGATAAGGTTGACTGGGTATATAAAGCAGCGAAAGATAAACCTAACTACCAATCATTTTCAGTCAATCAACCCTTTTCTGGGTCAAGATTTGTTATCAAACACTCAGGAAGTGTTTTAAATGAAGAGGAAGTAGATCAAAATACAGAGATTGTTTTTGGTGAAGAGAGAGCTATTCCTTTTGTCTCTGAGACGCCTATTATCCGTTCTGCCATGAGTGATGGTGCTTTGAGTCCTGAAGCTGTTCGTGCCTTTAGTATTGCTGGAGCAAACTCTGGACTTACTGTAAATACAGGAGAGGGTTCTCTTACTTCAAATCATCTTTTCACACTCAAACCTGATTTAGATAATTGCGATTACCTTGAAATCGTAAAGAGCACACCCTATGCAGATTTTATGTTTAAAGTGGGTGACTTCTTTTTCAATAGAAAAATTGCCCTCAAATGGTATAGAAATATTCTTTTAAATAAAAGCACTCAAAACACTTACATATATGATACTTCTTCCCATGTACTCTTCCGTGTAAACTGGAAAGCAGAACTTGAATCTTTTCCAAAAACAGTCCCCGGTAGTCTACCAAATATGATATTTCAGATGAGTTCAGGTCTCTATGGTGTGCGTGATGATAATGGAAAATTTGATGAAGTTAAGTACCAAAAAGTGATGAAATTTTGTCGTATGACTGAAATAAAGATTGCTCAAGGGGCAAAACAGACAGGTGGAAAACTCGCTGGAAGTAAGGTAACTGCAGATATTGCCTACTATCGTGGTGTTCCTGAGGGTCAAAATGTTTTCTCTCCAAACCGCTTTCCCTATGCAGATACTACAGAAGATCTTTTAGACTTTGTAGAGCGTTTACAAAAACTCTCAGATAAACCTGTTGGTTTTAAGATTGTTGTTTCTGATTCAAATGCTGTTGAAGAGATGGCAATAGCTATTGCGAATAGAAAAGCAGAAGGAAGAACAATTCCTGACTTTATAACAGTAGATAGTGGAGAAGGTGGAAGTGCTACTGCTCCACTAGAGTTAATGGAGTCAGTTGGACTCACAACAAATAATGCTCTATATGTTCTTGACACTATGCTGAAAAAACATGAGGTTCGTCATAACATTAAACTTATTGCAAGTGGGAAAATACTTACACCTGATGATGCAATAATCACTATGTGTATGGGTGCAGATGCTGTAGGTATTGCTCGTGGTTTTATGATGAGTGGTGGCTGTATTCGTGCAAGAATGTGTTCTGGTTTTGGTTCGCATGTTTGCCCTGTTGGTCTTGCAACACAAGATGAAAAAAAGCGTGCCTCCTACCTTGTCGTTAAAGAGGGTAAAGAGATTGGAAACTATCATAAAAACCTTATAAAAAGTATGAAAGTTGTTCTAGCTGTCATGGGTGTGAAAAGTATTAAAGATCTTGACAAAAGTTTTCTTACATTTAAAAATCGTAATGGTGAAATCTACTTCGATATAGACAAGTACTTTCACAATAAGTTACATATATAGTATAGGTCATTTTTTTGAAAAATTATGGCTTAAAAATTTGGTCAGATAACAACTTTATCATTCAAGGTGATGAAGTTGTACTTAACTACAAATCCCAACCCTCTCTTTACGATATCATTAAAAAAATTCGTTTGCAGGAGACTAAAGGACCTATTCTTTTACGCTTTCCTCACTTAATCAAAAAACAGATTACAAATCTCTATGCATCGTTTGAAAACTCTATTATGGAACATAAGTACAAAGGAAGTTTCAAAGCTGTTTTTCCTCTTAAGGTAAATCAATTTCCCTTTGCGGTAGAGGCAATCAAAGAGGAAGGAAAAGCTTTTAACTATGGTCTTGAAGCGGGAAGTAAAGCAGAACTTATCTTAGCGATGAGTGAGATTAACAAAGATGCTCATATTACTATAAATGGTTTCAAAGATAAAGAGATGATTACTCTTGGTTTTATAGCAGCACAAAGTGGACATAAAGTGACTATTACCGTTGAAGGCTTAGGTGAGCTAAAAACTATTATAGAAGTTGCCAAAGCATCCACCCTTAAAGTTCCTAACATTGGAATAAGAGTGAGATTGCATAGTATGGGAAGTGGTATATGGTCAAAAAGTGCTGGTGTTGATGCAAAGTTTGGGCTTACGGCAACAGAGACTCTCGAAGCAAGAAGACTCCTTCAAGAAGCAGGATTGATAGAGCAACTGAGTATGATTCATTTTCATATAGGATCACAACTTAATGATATTTCACCTATTAAAAAAGCACTCAGAGAAGCTGGGAATATATACGCAGAACTTACAAAGATGGGAGCAACTGCACTTCAAAATATCAATATAGGTGGAGGAGTTGCTGTAAATTATGAACAATACGCATCTGCAAAAACACATAACTACTCTCTAGCGGAGTTTACAAGTAGCGTTGTTTTTTTACTTGGTGAGATTATGGATGCAAAGGGTGTAGCCCACCCAAATATTTTTACAGAGTCAGGTCGCTTTATCGTGGCTTCACATGCAGTTTTAATTACACCTGTTTTAGAACTTTTTACACAAGATTATCAAGAAGAGCTTCTCCACTTTAAAGAAAACAATCCCCCTCTCATTACAGAACTTCAAGAGTTATTGAAATATTTAGACCCCAAGAACTATGTCGAGTACCTTCATGATGCACTTGATCATATGGAATCACTTTTAACGCTCTTTGACTTAGGCTATATTGATTTACAAGATAGATCTAATGCAGAGATACTTGTTCACAATATTATCAAAAAATCTCTCTATATAGCGCCCTCTATTAGTCATGCAGAATTAAGACAGCTTCAGGTAAACCTTCAAGAAAGATATCTCATCAATGCATCTATCTTTCAAAGTTTACCAGATTACTGGGGACTGAAGCAACACTTTCCAGTAATGCCGATTCACCATTTAAGTAAAGAACCGCATAGAAGTGCTTCAATATGGGATATAACTTGCGATAGTGATGGAGAGATAGCTTTTAACCCAGATAAACCTCTTTTTTTGCATGATATAGATATTAAAAAAGAGGAGTATTTTCTTGGATTTTTTAATCTTGGTGCCTATCAAGAAGCTTTAGGAATGGGACATAATCTTTTCATGCATCCAAATGAATATAGTATTGAGATTACGAATGATGGATTTAAAATTAAAAATGAAGTAAAATCAAAAAATATACTTGATATTCTAAATTCACTCGGCTATGAGGGAGAGAAAGTTTTAGATAAACTTAAAAGAGATCTTTTAGAAAGTGATTTTATGACACAAAAAGAAAAAAGTGATACACTTCTAAAACTAGAAACCTTTCTCCATCAAAATGGCTATCTAAGAACTACAAACTAAGGTAATTTATGGGTATTTATTCGGACATTAAAGAAGATTTTGCAAATGCATATCACAATGACCCTGCGCTTAACTCCAAAATAGATTTTTTATTTAACTATCCTGGTGTGTGGGCTATTGCTTGGTATAGAATTGCACATAGACTTCACAAAGCAAACTTTAAACGCTTAGCAAGAATGATAATGGGTTTAAACCAAATTTTTACCCACATAGATATTCACCCAGCAGCTACAATCGGTCATCGTGTTTTTATAGACCATGGTACAGGTGTTGTCATCGGTGAGACTGCAATCGTTGAAGATGATGTAGTTATCTACCAAGGTGTCACGCTTGGTGGTGTTTCACTCGATCATGGAAAGCGTCATCCCACTATCAAAAAAGGTGCAGTTATTGGTGCAGGAGCAAAAGTTTTAGGAAATATTGAAGTTGGAGAGTACTCCAAGGTAGGAGCCAACTCTGTTGTTGTTAAAGCTGTACCTGATTGCTCAACTGCTATTGGTATTCCCGCTCATGTTATAGAAAAAGGTCGCTGTAAAGATCCATTTATGCATAATATGCTTCCAGATATCAATAAAGAACTTTTTGAGTATATGCTTAAGCGTGTAGCTATTCTTGAACATATCTTAGTTGAAGATAATAAAGATCTCCTAATACAAGACCTTGAACTTGAACATATTTACGACTCTTTCTTAAAATCTATGAAAAATTAATAAAAATATATACAATCAAGAGTATATATATTTTTATTTTAGTATAATTGCATCATTATTAAAGTTAAACAACTAACTATATAAGGAAAGCAATTATGCTCACAAACCGTATTAACACACTCTCCGAATCTATTACTATTGCCATTACAACACTAGCACAGGAGTTAAAAGCAGAGGGAAAAGATATTCTTAGTTTTTCTGCAGGTGAGCCTGATTTTGGTACACCACAAGTTATCAAAGATGCTGCTATTGATGCAATCAATAATAACTTCACAAAATATACTGCAGTGGATGGAGTTCCTGCACTTAAAGCAGCAGTTGCAACAAAACTTAAACGCGACAATAACCTTATATATTCGCTTGATCAAATCATCGTAAACAACGGAGCAAAGCACTCACTTTTTAATCTTTTCTCAGCTACTATTGATCTAGGGGATGAAGTGATTATTCCTGCACCTTATTGGGTTACTTATCCTGAGCTTGTCAAGTACTGTGGTGGAACTGTTGTCGAGATAGAGACGCATGATATCTCTTCATTTAAAATCACTCCTGAGCAACTTCAAAATGCACTGACACCTAAAACAAAAATGCTCGTACTTACTACTCCATCAAATCCTACAGGAAGCGTATATACAAAAGAGGAACTTCTAGCACTGGGAGAGGTTCTCAAAGGAACAGATGTAATTGTAGCAAGTGATGAGATGTACGAGAAACTTATCTATGATGGAGTATTTACTTCGGCTGCGGCTGTGAGTCAAGATATGTATGAGAGAACAGTAACTATTAATGGACTCTCTAAGTCTGTCGCTATGACTGGATGGCGTTTTGGATACATGGCTGCACATAATACAGCACTCATTAAAGCAACAAAAAAGCTCCAATCACAAAGCACTTCAAACATCAACTCTATTACGCAAATGGCTGCTATTAAAGGTCTTGATGGCTCTGCCGATGCAGATATTGAGATGATGCGCCAAGCGTTTAAAAAAAGAAGAGATGAAGCTGTAGAACTTTTTAATGCCATAGATGGATTAAGCGTTTTAAAACCTGATGGTGCTTTTTATCTCTTTGTAAATATTCAAGAAATAAGTTCTGACTCACTTAAATTTGCTAAAGATTTATTAGCACAAAAAGAGGTAGCAGTAGTGCCAGGTGTTGGATTTGGAAGTGAAGGGTACTTTAGATTTAGTTTTGCAACTGATATAGCAAGTATTCGTAAGGGTATTAAGCGTATTGAGGCGTTTGTAAAAGAGTTAAAAAAATAAGAAAAACAAAAACTTTATAGTTTTTGTCTCCTTTGAAGATATAACTCTTTTTCCATCTCAATTAAAACATAAGATATAGACTTATAAGCTTCTCTCCAAGCATCCATAAACTCTGGAGTAGCTTTTTCCCCAAGCACTTCTTCCATAGCCTGCATAAGGACCATCCCTATCATAGGATACTGAGCAGGTTGTATATTTAATCGGACATGTGCCTTTGCTATAACCATCAATGCAGGTTCCAATTTTTCTAATATATCTATATTTACAGCATACGCAGAAATTATCTCTGCAAGCTTCATATACTGATCTTGAGGAGCATCTTTAAATATAATTTTGACTTTTGGGTACTTACTAAAAAGTATCTCATACATTCGTGTTGTAATTTTTGTATCATTTAAGGTAATTAATTCAGCAGAGGATTTAACAATCTGTATTGCTCTTAAGGAGAGTTGTTTACGCAAAGATATTTCCTGATATTATTATTTGAATTTATTATATCAGAAAATTTTAACTTTGTCTATGTTTTATAAGTTATTTTAATGCAGTAAGTGCTTCTATAACCTCTTCTAGGTTGTCCATAGGAATATGAACCTTCCAATCAGGTGCATCACTATCACCTTTTAAAGATATACCAATACTTGCTACTGGTTTAGAATCTGATCCATAAGGGTTTTCTATCTTCTGAACAGAGATTGTTCCTTTTGTTGTTGAACTCAGTGGGATTGTTGTACTCATTTTTATTTCCTTGTATAATTTTATTTTATAAGTCTAGCTAATTTAACCTGAAGTTTAAGCCATAACTTGTGATCCATCAAAGGAAAACCAGAATATGTTAAGCCACTCTTCTTGATACTCTTTGTAATTCCACTTCTAGCAGCAAAAGTAGAAAATGGTGCAATCTCTAAATGCCCTGCAAAAGCAGACTGACCACCAACAACTACATTGCGACCAAGCTTTGTAGAACCTGCACTTCCTGATTGTGCAACAAAGACAGAATACTCTCCTATCTCACAGTTATGCCCAATCTGTACAAGGTTATCTATTCGTACACCTTTTTTTAGAAGCGTAGAACCAAAAACAGCTCTATCTACAGTAGTAGAACTCCCAATCTCAATATCATCTTCTAAAACAACATTTCCATTTTGGTAGATTTTTTTATGCTCACCGAGATTGTTTGTAGCAAAACCAAAACCATCACTTCCAATAGTACTATTTGCATGGATGATGCAGTTATTTCCAATCTTACAGTCACGATAAACTACAACATTTGGATAGATAATAGTATTGTCACCAATAACAGTAGAAGAGCCAATATAAGCCCCTGCCATAATCTGCGTGTTTTTACCAATAATAGCACCATTAGCAACTTCAGCCTTTGGAGAAACTATACTTCCCTCGCCTACTAGAGCCTGAGCTGCTTCACTATCTTCAAGAGAAGGTGCGAAGTGGGCGGAGAGAACTGCCATCTGCCAGTAAGGTGCATCAACAACTAAAGCAACAGAACCTTCAGGAACTTCTGAAGCAGTAGCTTTATCACAGATGATAGCAGCCGCTTGAGATGTAGATATCTCTTTTACATACTTAGAGTTTGCCACAAAAGAGAGTTGCTCTGAACTTGCATCACTTAAAGTATTCATTGAAGTAATTTCAATATCATTTCCACTAAAGTCAGCCCCTATGAGTTTTGCGATTTCACTTAATCTCATACTCTTATCTCTCTAGTGCAACAGCACCACTTCTTACAATCTCTTTTGGATTATAACGCTTAATAGCCTTTAGAAAGTTTTCAACTCTCTTAGACTCATCAGCTACCATAGCAATAATAACATTCTCACCAACATTTACTATTTTCCCATTATAAGCTTGGCAAAGAGTATCAATATCTGTAATATTTTCCGTAATTGGAAACTTCACAAGAGCCATCTCTTTTTCTACTATATCTTCATGTTCATATACACGAAGGACAGGTATAAGTTTATGCAGCTGTTTGGTAATCTGTTCAATCACACGAACAGAACCAGAGGTAACTATCGTTAAACGAGAGTACTTACTCTCAGGAATAGGTGCTACAGTTAAAGAGGTAATGTTATACCCACGACCAGAGAAAAGGTTTGTAATTCGAGATAAAACACTTGCCTCATTTATAACGATTACTGAAACTACTCTTCTTTCACTATTTTCAGTCATTATTTTGTCTCCTTTTTCTCTAATAGCATCATATTAAATAGGCTCCCACCTGATGGAACCATTGGCATAACATTTTCAAATCGCTCAACGATTACTTCGATGAAAGCAACTACATTTTTTGCAACAGCATCTTTGAGTGCTGCATCAAACTCCTCTTTTGTTTTTACCCTATACCCTATTCCACCAAAGGCTTCTGCAAGTTTTACAAAATCAGGTTGTGCACTTAAATCTGTTTCAGAGTGGCGCTTATCATAGAAAAGTGTTTGCCACTGACGAACCATACCAAGAAAGTTGTTATTTAAAATAATGTTAATAACTGGAATCTTCTTCTCAACAGCAGTCATAAGCTCTTGTACATTCATAAGAATAGAACCATCACCTGTAAAGTTAATACTTACTTTTTCAGGAGTCGCTGCTTTTACACCGATAGCAGCAGGAAAACCAAAGCCCATTGTTCCAAGTCCACCAGAAGAGATAAACTGGCGAGAACGACTAAATGGATAGAACTGCGCTGTCCACATTTGGTGCTGTCCAACATCTGTAGAGATATTTGCATCATCACCAAGAAGTTCACCAACACGCTTTATAACCCACTGTGGTTTGAGTCTATCTGTATCTTCATGGAAAGTTAAAGGATGTAAATCATTGAAGTTTGCTATCATCTCTCTCCAAGACTCATAATTCTCTGCATCAATCTTATCTACACTTTTGAGCATATCAGTTACTACATTCTTCACATCACCTACTATTGGGTAGTCTGCATTCACAAGTTTAGAGATTGATGCAGGGTCTATATCTACATGAATAACATCAGCATTTTTTGCAAACTCTGAGAGTTTTCCTGTAACACGATCATCAAAACGAACACCAAGACCTATCACTAAGTCTGTCTCACTCATCGCCATATTTGAAGCATACGAACCATGCATACCAAGCATACCTACTAAAAGTGCATCATCATGTGAAAGTACACCTCTTGCCATAAATGTCTCAACTGCAGGAATACCTGTTTTGTGTACAAACTCTCTTACTAACTCACCAGCATTTGCATTGATAATACCACCACCAAGATAAAAAAGAGGACGAGAAGCTTTAGATATAGCTTCTATTGCTTTTTTAATCTGACGAGGATTTCCTTTTACATGTGGCTTATAAGTCTCCAATTCAACTTCAAAGTCATAATTAAACTCTGCAATTTGAGCAGTAACATCCTTTGGAATATCTACATGCACAGGACCCGGACGACCAGAGGCAGCAATATAAAAAGCCTCTTTAAGTACACGAGGTAAATCACTTGCATCAGTAACAAGGTAGTTATGCTTTGTACAAGGACGGCTAATACCAATAGCATCAATCTCTTGAAAACCATCTGTCCCAATAAGACTCATAGGCACCTGCCCAGATATAACAACTAAAGGAATAGAGTCCATATATGCATCTGCTAAACCTGTTACAGCATTTGTAAAACCAGGACCAGATGTAATCATAGCAACACCGACTTTTCCACTTGCTTTAGCATAACCCTCAGCTGCATGAATCGACGCTTGTTCGTGACGATTTAAGATATGTTGGAATCCATCTTGTTTGTATATCTCATCATATACATTCATAATCGCTCCACCAGGGTAACCAAAAACTGTGTCAACACCCTCTGCGATTAACGCTTCTATGACCATCTGTGCACCACTAATTTGCATGATAAGTCTCCTATTATATTGTTTAAAATTTCGCGATTATACTAAAGAATAGCTATATTAGAGGTTAAAAGGAGAAATAATTTTAAGGCTAAGTCTCATCTAAGATTGAATCAACAATCATAGAGGGTCTCCACATAGAGAGAGATCCTTGTTTTAGATGTTCTAATGTTAGTTTCGTACTTGGATATTTTTCTTTAAATTGAAGATAAAAATTTTCTATTTGATCGAGTATTCCAAAATTTAAAATAAAGTTTTTAATTCCTTTTTCTATATCAATTTTTGCTGCATTATCCCTAGCTGCATCTTCAAGTTCTACCATATAGCACCAAGCAAAAATAGTTGCAATCGCTGTTAGTTTTGAAGAGATATGCATATACTCTTGTAGTGCTACTTCCACAGCTTTAGCATCGCCATTAACAGCTGATTCACCAGCTTTAGAACTAGCATCACTCCATGCTTTTTGTAGCTTTCTTCCATCTTTTGTATACTCTAAATCTTCTGATATTGCCATCATATTATATGCAGTTTCCATATCATTGTCAGCAATAGCATTAAAGAACTTCTGCTTTGTTTCGATATCAAGCATCATCTCTTTTGCCTCTTCTTTAAAATCATCAAAAGCAGCAAGGTTGCGTAACATTTTCATAGCAGAGTGCGTATCCCCACTGTTTAAAAACTCATGTGATTTTATATATAGAGTGTCTGCATACTTCATTAAAACATCATATTCAGGAATCTCTTTTAAAAATTTATACTTTTTCATCAACTCAGAACAGAGTACAAAATCTTTTTTACCTAGTGCTGCACGGAAGCGTTTGTAGACATTACTCTGGGTTAATATTTCTTGAATAAGTGCTGTTTTTTCGCTAATTCCACGATAGGGAATAAAAATATCTTTTGCTTGTTGTGCGCCCTTAGGATCTAATATATACTTTTGCGCTTGCATAAGAACTTTTTTCCATCTTGCTTCTAAGGACTTATAGATTTTAGACTCTTTATAGATAGGAAATGATTTTGCAAGACCATAGGCTAAAGGCAATTTTCCCTCTTTTGCAAACTTTACAAACTTATCAAAATCAGCATAATCAGCTATAGTTTTTTGAATGATTTTATTTTTAGATGGTATATTTTTAAAGACACTAAAAAGAGTTAGAGCCTTCTCTTTTTCACCATTTTCTAGAGCAATTCTTGCCTTTGTTAATGTATTTTCCCAAAGATTTGAAACCATTTTATAAACTTCAGTAAATTGAAGAACAGGGTTACCCTCAACTACTCCTTGAATTGCATCAAAGTTCTTATTTCTTAACATATCTTTTATCGTATCTAAATCTTCATAAATATTATAAGTCATAACAAAACCATCATCTGTTCCAACAAAAAGGGTATTATTCTCTCCATCAAACTCCAAAGTAGTAATAGCAGTAGCAAGTTTAATATATCTTGGAGAGAGTAGTTTATAAGTCTCTAAATCATACAGAAGAACATAACCAAGTTTTGTCCCTATAAATAAAAATTTATCATCCTTACTCGTAGTAATCTGAGTAACATCATCATGTATCCCTTGGAGCCTCTCAATCACTTTATCAGTATGCAAATTCCAAATAATTGCCGATGCACCTTTATCTATACTTATAAGTCTGTTTTTATTGATAAACCGTACATGCATAACAGCAGCAGAATGCGCTTTGAGTTTTGCTTTTGCAGTCATCGTTACAAGAGAGAAAAGAGAGATTTTCCTATCATAACTTGCAGTTGCTACCCAGTTTCCATTTTTACTAAAAGCAATATCATTTACGGTATCAACATGAGAAGGAAGGGTAAGTACTAACTTCCCACTTTTCACATCTATAGCAAAAGTTTTCCCATCATCACCACATGAGAACATATATCTATCAAGAGGGTCTATCCCTACACAAGAGACTTCGCCCTGATGTCTATCAACTTTTGTAATTAATTTTTTTGTTTTTACATTATAGAGCCTTGAGTCCCTACAATCTGCCGTTAGTGTTGCAAAATATGCACCATCATTACTAAAAGAGACTACATTTACAGCATATCTTTCATGATGAATATTTACACGAAAACCATCGAGAGTTTTTAAGCTATCTTTATCCATAAATCTTATCGTAGTTTCATTATCAACAACTAGAAGCCTTTTATCTTCTAATATTTTTGTAATAATTATCGCCTTGTTAAAACCCTTACTATTGATAACTTTCATATTTTAGTACTCCCGCAAATATCCATCTTTTTTCAATCGACTTTTAATTTCTTCTTGATGTGCAGCACCTTTTGTCTCCATATGCACAGTCACATTTGCATCACCATAATCAAGAGAGATAGATGTTCTATCGTAAGATATATGGACTATATTTGCATTTAACTCTTGAAGAATCTCTGTAAAGTGCATCAAAGAGCCTGGTTTATCCACCAAGGTAACTGTTAATTTCATTTTACGATGCGACTTTAAAAGACCTTTTTCTATAATCACTGAAAGTAGTGTAACATCCATGTTCCCACCACTCAAAACAAGAGCAATTTTCTTACCCTTTAAATGTGTTAACTTATGATGCAGTAGTGCAGCAACCCCAACAGCCCCTGCCCCTTCAACCACAAGTTTTTGCTTCTCTAAAAGATATAAAATAGCACTTGCAATCTCTTCATCATCTACACTTATTATTTTATCTACATTTTTTAACGCATAACTGAGTGTGACTTTTGAAGTATCACGCACGGCAATTCCATCAGCAATAGTTCTTACACTCACACTATCAATAGCTTCACCCTTAGTAAATGAATCCTTAAATGCAGGAGCACCCTTAGCGCTCACACCTATAATTTCGATATTTGGATTTAAAGACTTTATAGCCTCTGCCATTCCAGCGATTAAACCACCACCACCAATAGGCACAACAATAGCATCAAGTGATGCACACTGATCTAGTATCTCCAAAGCAACGGTGCCCTGCCCTGCTATAACTTCTTCATCTTCAAAAGGATGCACAAAAGTCATAGAGTGCTTTGAGCCATACTCTATTGCATGTGCATATGCTTCATCATAATTACTTCCATGTAAAATGACTTCTGCACCAAAATGCTTTACACCATTCACTTTTGTCAAAGGTGTAGATTCAGGCATAACTATCACAGCTTTTGTATCAAACTTTGATGCAGAGAGTGCTACACCTTGAGCATGATTTCCAGCGCTAGCCGCAACTACGCCACAAACTCTTTCATCTTCACTTAATGATGCAATCTTGTTATAAGCACCACGAATTTTAAAAGCACCAGTAACTTGCAAGTTCTCTTTTTTAAGATATATCTCAGAACCAGAAATTTCACTTAAGTATGGAGCATATGCCAAAGGAGTTTTTACAACAACATCTTTAATACGCTCTTGGGCTTTATTTATTTTTTCTAAATTTAACAATGACTTACCTACAATTTTATAAATTTCTATGTTCTACCATAGAGCAATGATTTTGAACAACTTTCATCCCTGCTGCTTCTGCTTTTGCTGCAGCTTCATTATTTACTATACCTTTTTGCGCCCAAAATACTTTTACATCCCCACGCTTTATACAAGCATCAGCAATAGCATCAAGAGCATTCGGTTTTCTAAATATGTTTACCATATCGACAGAATCTGGAATTTCTACAAGCGAACGGTATACTTTTTCCCCTAAAATCTCATCCTCTTTTGGATAAACAGGAATAATCTTAAAACCAGCACTCTGTAAATACTTTGCAACACGGTGAGAATCTTTACTCTCATCAGGAGACAAACCTAAAACTGCTATTGTTTTCACACTATTAAAAATTTCTTCTATCTCTTTTTTATTTGAATTAACTGTTGGAAATTCGCACTCCATTTTTACACCTTTTCATATTTTTTATTTCTTATAAAATCCATTATTACTAACATCGCAGAAGTTTTTTTATAAAGTGATTATATCGAAAAACAATAAAGTT
>JALSUU010000226.1 GCA_027071075.1 Sulfurimonas sp.
CAATGGCATTAAGTTAAGCCTATAATCACCTAAAATACGGGCTTTCATTTGATTAGTTTCCAACATTTTTCTTCTTCCTTTTGAGATGATTTATAGAATTAGTGGCTATAGTGGACTTTTGAATATCCTTGTCCAACCGTGGTTTAGATTTCCGATTAGGTCGTATCACTACAGTATTGGTTAAAAACAACTTCTCCATCTGTTCGAGCATTTCTTCTATTGGTTCATCTAGGTAGAGCAGATCAAATACTTTGTGTTTGATGACATTGAATGAGACTGCTTTATTGACTTTTTGAACATATTTATTGTCTTTGGTACTCTCTTTTAAATCCTCATTTATATCGTAAGTGAGAATGGATTCATAGTTTGTCAAAAATATTGTTGCAAAGAAGTCTTGCTTCACTGCAAGGGCTGTTTGACCTGTAAAGTTTTCTAAGGATAGTCTATTTTTAATGAGATCGAAATATGTCTCAATTCCCCATCTTAAGGCATATAGTTCTTTAAATTGTGATGTTTTTAATCTCTCATTATCGAGAACATTTGTAGCTAATACTTCTACAGTACCATTATCTAAAACAACCTGTACAAATCGTATCTTCATTTTAGTTGGTATGTTCTCACTTCTAAGAGTATCCTTTAAATACTTAGGTGCATTTATCTCAAGGATTACATCTTTTTTCTCACTATGAGCATCGAATAAAAACTTAGCTTTAGAAAAAACATTTCTTCTGAGTCGACAAAGAATATTTGTATTATTATATGCTGCAGCAAATAGCTCAAATGAGGGATATCCTCTATCCATAAGAGTTAAATCATCTTGAGTAGCATATTGTAAGTGTTCTACTGCCAAAGTTCGCTCATCGTAAGCTATAAGGTCATTCTCTTCACTATTGTTTTTATTGCTGATTGAAGCATCTATGGCAATATTGTTAAGAACATCATAGAGACAAGATACTCTCGCTTGCGATACATCTTTTGCAAACTCTTTAATCTGGCATTTCACCTTCATAGGATTAAACTCTTTTTTTACATCATCAGTATTTGGTAGTGTTGTGACAGAGCCATCTATAGCGAGTATTCTAAACCCATGATATGTTTCGTACTCACCATCTTTATAAAAGATATCACGAGCCATCTGAGCGAACTCTTCAAATGCTGTATAGTTTAGTTTTGCTCTGGCTTGAGTGTAGGCACTATTAGTGATAGTTACATCTTCACCCAAATCTAATTGGGTGTCATTGATACTGTTCTGTAAAGATTTACTGCTCTTTTTTATCATCATAGTCATAATTCTATCAAACCCTAGCTTTCTTACCCTTGTAAAAGAGTTTATTCCAATTTTATGCTTACACACAAAATCTTCTTCTCTTTTTCTGTCTTTAAAAACTCCCGAAATTTCAGTAGTTTTTTTTAACATAACCAACCCTTAATATAATATATATTATAGCCAAATAGTACTTTCAAAAACCTTTATCAAGCCCTAATTATAGGGCTTGATTGATGATTTATAAAGATATATTCAATTAATAAATTTAAAGATTTTTATCCTTGATTCCTTGATGTATTGATTTTACTCAATTGCTTAACTTAATGGCAGTGCCCCCCCCCATAGGTGAGGGCATCTCGAATTTTTGTACAGCAAAAGAGTCTATAAACTCTTTAATGACAGCTATTTATCATAGGTTTGGCATTCTTTCTTTTTCTAAAAATGAAGTAGGAATTGGG
>JALSUU010000227.1 GCA_027071075.1 Sulfurimonas sp.
TTGCAGTAGTGTAAAGTTTGTCAGCTTCAGGAGATTGAGAGTACATCATTCGTAACTGCCCAGAAACTGTTCCCTCACTAAACATTTTACGAACTTTGTCGACTTCAGATATCTCTTTAGTGTCTATCTTTCCGACTTTATCAATCGCTTTATGGACAGAGTGGATTCTCTCTCGTGGAGTTTTTTCTTCATTATTTGCGCAGAGAGATGATGCAAGTAAAAAGCTTAGAAGTAGTGTGTGAATAGAACTAATTTTCACTATTTTTCCTTTAAATGATAATTATTATTGAAATCATAGCATACTATCCTGAGACACATCTTAGTATTTCTTCTGTGAGATGATAAGATAGATAAAAAACGGCGCCCCTATAAAAGCAGTAACAATCCCAATGGGAAGTTCACTCTGCGTTTGCATAACACGAGAGAGCATATCGCAAGCGACTAAAAAGAGCCCTCCAAAGAGTGCTGTTTTTAAAAGTCGTCGCTCTACGGTAGTAGGGTAGAACTTCGTGATGATGTGGGGGATGATGAGTCCCACGAACCCAATAGGACCGCTGATGCCCACAAGTGCACCAATGCTTAGTGAGGCAACTCCTAAGAGTAGAAGTGTTACTTTTTTAGTATCTACACCCTTGAGTGAGGCTGCATCACTGCTTATGCCAAGAAGTTGCAGCTCAAACCTGTAAGCATAGACAGCGCCAAGGAGTAAAATGGCAACGACACCGATAAGCAGAGGGGATTGCCACCCTATGATGGAGAGCGAACCCATGGTAAAACGGATGAGCATATCGTTTTGTATGGAGTTTCCAAGATAAAAGAGAACCATAAGCGCGGCACTGTAAAAGAGGGAGAGTGCTATCCCTAAGAGCAGGAGTGATTCTTGTTGGTTTGAGCGTAGAAACTGTGAGAGGTAGATGAGTAAAACAACAGTGAAAAAAGCGCCTAAAAATCCAAAAAGTGTAATCGCTCCTATGCCAAAGAGAAGTGTAGTCAGTCCAAGTTTGATGGCTACTCCCACACCGAAAACAGCGCCACTTGAGATGCCTAGCGTGTAGGGTGTCATAAGAGCATTTCTAAAAAGTGTTTGAAAGAGAAGCCCCGAGAGTGCTAAGATGCCCCCTGCAAAAAAAGCGAAGAGTAGGCGAGGGAGGCGGAGGTTATAGAAGATATTCGCATCCAGAGAGGAGGTGTTGAGTATGTTGGCAATATCTAAGTTTACAGCCCCCACAAAGGGAGAGAGAACAAAGAGAAGGGTGAAAAATGTCCAAAGCGCCACTCTACACATACTTTAGCCCCTGCGCATCAAACTCCACCTCATATAACTTTGAGAGGTTCTCAGGCTCAAAAAAATCTCTGTCGTAGTAGTGCAGTTTTTGCTTCTTTATAAACCCAATAGGTGCATCAATAAACTTGGCAAGATGAATATCGTGTGTGATAAGAAGTATCTCTTGCTCCTTTTGCAGGTGCTTGATATGCTGGGCAATTATCTTAGAGTTTTTAGGATCCAAGTTCGCAGTCGGCTCATCAAAGATAATGATGCGACTCTTTTGCGTAAGCGCTTGCGCGATAAGTGCGAGTTGGGACTCTCCTGAACTTAGAGAGTGCAGTGATGCATTTGTAAGATGTGAGATATTGAGGTATTCTAAGGACTCTGCCGCTATCTCTTTGTCTCGCTCTGAGTAGTCAAAAAAACTCTTTTTAAAGGGAAATCTTCCAAGCAGTACAAACTCAAAAAGTGTGATATAGGCATCATATATTTCAAGTTTTGCAGGGATATAGGCGAGGAGTTTTGCCCTCTCTTTGAGTGATAACTCCTGTATATCTGCATCATCTACAACTATCTTACCATCATAGGGTATCAGTCCACAGATGGCTTTTGCGAGCGTGCTTTTTCCTGCTCCATTTGCTCCAAGAAGCGTCAGATGTTTTTGTATCTTAAGTGAGATATCTTCTAAAATGACTCTCTCTTCATAGTGACAAGTGAGGTTTTTTAAAATTATCATTACTTTTCTCGCATCTCTTGTGAGAGCCTTTTGATGGTAAGGGCAACGCGTTGCGAAGGAATATGCAGATAATCTTCATCGACAACAGATATGCGTTTGTTAGCACTTGCGTTAGTTGGAAGTGTGTACCAGTTTTGCAGTGCTTTTTTTACATCTACATTTGGCTCGGTAGCGTGAGAGTGCAGGATAATAATCTGGTCTGGATTGAGTGCGATTACATTCTCATAACTGAGTACCGGCTGGCTTGTAGCACTCTCTGTGTAGCAGTTTGTGTTACCACTAAGCTTGATGATATCATCAAAAAATATATCTTTACCTGCGATGTAAATGCCGCCTCTTAAATCCTCTTTGAGTCCATAGACTATCATAACGGAGTGTGGCTTTTTTGTTTTTGTTATTGTTTTGATTGTTTGTGTTATATCTGCATTTATTCTTGTTGCTGCTGCTTCTTGGTGAATGGTTTTTCCAAGCAGAGTGATGGAGTCTTGAATATTTTGAATGGTTTTGAGTTTGAGCCTCACTGTTTTTATGCCAAACGAGTTGAGCTTCTCTAAGGTAGTGATGTTAAAACTCTGTCCAACAACTAAGGTGGGTGAGTAGGAGATGATTTTCTCTATGTTTGGGTTTGTATAGCCTCCAATGATAGGGAGTTTTTTTGCGGCTTGAGGGTAGAGTGAATAAGAAGATGTAGCGACAACTTGCTCTCCTGCATCAAGAGCAAAAAGTATCTCTGTGATGGAGGGACTCAGAGAGACTATCCTCTCTTGAGCACTCAGGTTGAGTATGAAAAAAAGCAGAAAAAGTATGGTTTTCATACTAAAGGACTCCTCTTAAAACTTGAGTTTCATTCCAACAAAACCAGTCGTTGTAAAGTTTACAGGATAGATTGCATCATCTTGAACCCATATACCATTTGATTGGTCAAATAGATTGTTTATTTTAGCAAAAATTTCCCAATTATCTTTTGCGTATGTTGCAGAGATATTTGTTGGATAGTAAGCATCTTGTTTCTGAGAGAAGTTGTTGTTGAAGTCATCTGCAGCATAAGCCTCTGAACGGTACTCTTGTGTTAAAGAGAGTGTTGCATAACTGTTTGGTAGATAACTAAATGTTGCTTTAGCATTATGATCGCTTACTCCGGGGAGTTTTTTACCTGCATAGTCATCACTGTTTTGTTGCTCTTCATCTATAATCGCTTGAACATAGTTATAGTTTAGTACAACATTAAACTTTTGGTTTATAATATATTTGTCATATAAGTCAAGACCATACTTATGTGACTTATCTATATTGGTATTAGTAGAATTTCCTCCATAAGGGTTACTTAGGTCTTTGTAATAGTAGATTTCATCTGTTAGGTCTACATAGTAAGCAGATATTTTGAACTTATTTATTGTAGAAATTTGGTTATATCCAAGAGTAAAGTTATTGGCTTTCATGGGGTCAATAAACTGGTTAAAACTTACTGTTGGAGAATAGTCAGGTGGTGGGTATGTTGTCGAGAAAAAGTTATCTATATTTGGTGCCTGATAAGAGTGTGCATAGCTTGCAAAAAGTGATTTTTCTTCACTAAATGCATAGTTGTATCCAAGCTCTATACCATTTAAAGAGTTATCTTGACTTAAATCAACACTACTGTCTTTATGTGAGTAAGAGACTGTTTCATATCTATAGCCTGCTTTTATAACATTATTTCCGAAATTAAATTGACTCATTGCAAAGAGTGCATTGTTATCTCTTGTTGTGAGTACTCCAGTCTGTTTTCTGTCTCCATAAAAACCATCATAACCAGCAGAGAATGAGAAGAGTTTACTCTTATAATCAACAGAAAATTTTGCAGAATTATAAATATATGAAGATAATCCATAAGAGGGCTGATAATCAGAAGTTTTATACTCATGCTTGGCATCTAAGTTCAGAGCGAGGCTATCAGTAATAAAGTAACTTATTCCAGCAGAAGCGGATGAAGTATCAAAGAGTTGATGTACTGAAGGATAAGAACCAGAATTCTTTTGTTTTGGATCTTCTTTATACTGTGCTTGAGTAAGTGAACTTGCATAGATAACATTAAAATTAGAGTACATAGCTCCCAGTCGTAACTCTATCTCATCAATAGGTGTATATGCTAAGTTAAAAGTAGCAGTAGAGAACTTATTGGCATCTTTATTCTCTTGGTCATCTATATCTCTTATTCCATCACTTTTTTGTGCTTCACCACTTAGAGAAAGAGAAAGAGTGTCATCAGAATGTCCAACAAAAAAAGATCCATCTGTTAAACCGTATGATCCAAGATAAAATGCGATGTTTTTATCATTATTCTGTTTTGTTGTTATGTTAATAACTCCACCATTAGCACCATTTCCACCAAGTACAATACCCGAAGATTTAATAATTTCTATTTTACTAATAGACGAAGGGGAGATAGAACTGAGTAATTGAGGTGCGTTATCTATATTATTTAGTTTTCGACCATTAAGCGTAATAACGACATTGTTGTTTCCATTACTTGATCCATAACCATGAATATCTATTAGTTGACTAAAAGGGTTACCATATGAAGGTAAAGTTGTTACAGAAGTCTGCTGATTTAAAAACTCATAAACATTCTGTACATGAGCTTTTTCAATATCTTGTTGAGTATAAACTTCAACAGCATCAGTCGATTTAAGTTCATCTGTTTTAATAGCCGTAGAAGTAATCTCAATAGGCGCTAAAGTAAGCTCAGTTGCCTGCAGTTGGCTCAAAAGAGCAGTAGCGATAAGTGATAATTGGAGTGTTTTTTTCATAGTTGTCCTTAAACCCAAATTATGCAATGGAAGATTAAAAACTTTACCTATCATTGCATAATTTGGGTTATGCATTTTTATAATTTTTATATTGGGTGGTGAAGTGTTTAAGAAGCGGGTGGAGAGTTGATTTTTAACTGAAGTGGTTTGCCATCAAGCGTACATACCGAACTACAAAGTGCAACTATCTTCTGCAGAGATATATAAGCTTGTATCGCTGCTAATGAAAAGTAGTTTTTTCCAAAACCTTTAGGTATATTGCTCAAGTTCTTTTTCTTTTGTTATATTTTTGAAATGATTGTGTCAATTTCATTTTTTAAGAGAGGTAGTCTGTCTCTGATTATAAATTCAATAATTGGAAGATTGATACCTTCGTAATCATGAGCGATAAAATTTCTAGTATTTATTGCTCCTTTTACATCTTCGTTATCAAAGTTACTTAAAAGTTTTATATCTTTTATTTTGGAAAATTGTTCCGCAATGGAAGTGAGGTGCATCATAATGGCAGGTCGAGTAGTTTTCTCATCTTCAAGTGCTTTTACTATTCCAATTTCACAGATTTCTAAAATATAGACAATCTTTTTACTGATAAGCCTTACTCGATCTAAATCATCACTATTATACAAACAAGGCTTCTTTACGTACTTTATCAACTATTACACTTGAAGAGTTTAAATCAAACATATCAACTTGCGTATTGAATTTTTTTGCTATTTTATCTCGAAGATGCGTGTTTAAATAGGTAAAAGCACTCCACCCTTTGTGTTTATTTATAAAATTAGTAGATGTTTCGTACACAATGTCTATATCACTTTTTCCAGTGCTAATCTCTTTTGCAACGGAACCAAAGAGACCAAGAGAGACAATACCTTCAGCAGTTAATTCTGGTTTTAAAGTTTTTAAGAACTGTAATATTTCATTTTTAGAATTTTGCATAGATACTTCTCCTTAAAAGATTTATAGAGGTATTATAGCTAATTATAAAAAATAGTTGAACTGATAAATGACCTTTTACGAAGGTTTTTATATTATTCTTTTAAAATTTCTTCAACAGTAATTTAGAGAATTTCTAAAGCCCAAAGAACATCCTCTCTCTTTATCTCTTTTCTTCCTCTTCCAAAATAGGGTTTAGACTTTATCTCTCCAAAGTAAGAGGTGTCTCCTCCAAGTCTGACATCAAGGGCAACTGCCATGGCAGTTATGGGGTGTCCTGCATTTGGAGAGTCGTGCTTTTTCCCATCAGCATAAAAAGCAAAAATATCTTTTTGTTTACTCAGTAGCATAATGAGCATGGCGGTGACTCTTGAGGGGATGAAGTTGAGTACATC
>JALSUU010000228.1 GCA_027071075.1 Sulfurimonas sp.
TTAGGGAGCAGTTTTTGAAGGGATACATCATTAATCTCAATCGTGTAAAAGATGAAGATTTAATAGTGACAATATTATCAAATAATAACTTAGAAACCCTTTATAGATTCTATGGGGCACGCCATGGAACCATCAACATTGGATTTAAAATAGACTATGAAATAGAGCCATCTGCAAAGAGTACTATTGGGCGGCTTAAAGATGTTGTTCATATTGGTTACAAATGGATAAATGATTACAAACTGCTACGATTCTGGCAAGATTTTACTGGACTCTTTTTTAAACATCTCAAAGATGCAGAGGAGTTAGGGAGTTTTTATTTTGAACTGTTAGAAAATGCATCAGAGGAGTGGAATAAACAAAACCCTAAACGCGTAGCCATAGAGTCCTATGTAAAACTACTCGAACATGAGGGACGACTCCACAAAGAACACTACTGCTTTTTATGTTCAAAAGAGATTCAAGGGGATATCTCACTTATACGAGCATATCTACCAACGCATTACAACTGTACCCATACGCTGAGTATAAACAGAGCTGCCCTCAATGAACTCTATGAGAATAAATCCTCACTATTTTTAAGTGACAAAGAGGTAGATAGACTCTGGGTTGTTTTAATGGAGGGACTTTGATTTTTTTTGCTTGTTATACTCTACTATCATACCATGAAACCTAGCATAGTGAAGATTGAGATTTTTTGTATATCTCTTTCGTATTCCCTCTTCTAAGAAAGCTTTATATGCATCATACTTTTTAAACTCTATCTGAAACTCGGCTAAGAACCTTTTTGTATAGGTATCAACAACCATCTCCTCTCTAAAACAGCCATAACAAAGAATAGCATCTGCACTCTCCTCCCCTATACCTTTTTGTGAGAGAAGCCACTCTCTTGTGACTCTTTTTTGAAAAAAGTAAAAATTTCCAAACTCTGCTTCTATATTTTTTGCTAGATTTAAAAGCCGTGGCGCCTTTTGATTATAAAATCCACTTGGTCGAATCTTCTCTTTTAAAACTACTTCATCAATTTGAACAAAAGCTTCAAGTTCTAAGTAGCCACCCAAGCTCTCTAAAGAGCGTGCAACATTTTTCCAAGTCGTATTTTGCGTAAGAATAGCACCCACAACAACTTCAAAACTACCAGCATTTGGCCACCAATATTTTGGTGATTCTTTAAGAAGATTTTTCTTCTCTAAAAAAGTGTAGATAGAAGCACTATCCTTTTCTTGCAACAAGGGAAGCTACCCGTATCTTTTCACCACGAAGATTTATCTCATCTTTTTCTTCATAGTAGATAATATTAAGCCCTATAAAGGCATGTAAAAGCTCATTTTTGCGAAGTAAATACTCAGGGTTAGAGGGTTGGTCAAAATCTCCATGTGCCACTATAAAAGTATCAAAAATAATAATGCCATCTTTTTTGAGTGCCTCTTTTATCTGAGGAAAAAATCTTCTGTTGAGATAGTTAATATTTACAATCAAATCATACTTATTAAAGGCTAGATTATAAGTGTCTAAATCAGCCTCTATTTTATTTATAGTAGCCATATCTTTAATTTGTGAAAGTGCATAGTCACTTAAATCTACTGCATCAACTAGAAAACCCTTCTCTGCCATAAAGTGAGTATTGCGCCCAATTCCACACGCAATATCTAGTGCATTACCAACATTCGCCTCAGATATATACTTCTCTACTATTGGCTCAATATTATGACGCATAGGTTTTTCAACATGGCGTTTGTTCCATCGTTCTTTATCTTCTAACATCTTTTATCGCCTTGCGTCTCTTGTATCATCTCTTCTATATCATCAGATAAAACAACCCCTACACCCTCATAAATGAGTCTATCTTCACTCTTGTAAATTTTCATAGTAGGTACTTCGATGATATCATACATCTGCGCTAAATCCTCTGATGCACCACAATCTATCTCTAAAATAGTAAGATTTTCCATCTTCTCATCTAACTCTTCAAGCTCAAATCCAAGTGCCATACAAGAGTCACAATACATAGAGATAAACTTTAAAATCACTACATCCCCTCTTTGAAATGCAGCTTCTATCTCTTCATTGAAATTATCACCATCAACTTCTATCATTGCCATCTCTAAACTCCTTTATAAGATAAAAAATATTAAGACCCCTGCAAGTGCCAATATAAGCATCGCAGGTGAAATCTCTTTTGCTTTACCCATGATAACACTCACAAGTAAATAAACGAGTGCGCCAAGGAGCAGACCATTTGTGATAGAGTAAGTTAGTGGCATACCCATCACTATGAAAAATGTTGCATATTTTGTTGCTTCGTTTGTATAGTCTATATGTTGGAGTTCACTAAACATCATAATCCCAATCACTACAAGGATGGGATAAATAGCATTTGAGGGTATCGCTTCAAAAAGTGGGAGGAAGAAAAGTGGTAGTAAAAACAAAACCCCCACAGTTACAGCAGTGAGTCCTGTTTTCCCACCCTCTTCAACTCCAGCAGCACTCTCTATAAATGCCGTCGTACTTGTTACACCCGCTAATCCACTCACCATTGTCGCCATAGCATCTGCTTCTATGGTTTTTTGCAGATTTTTTGAACCCTCTGCATCCTCAAAAAGTTTTGCACGCATTCCAACTCCCGCTAAAGTTCCTAAAGTATCAAATAAATCTGTTAATAAGAATATCAACACTATAGGCAACATACTCAGAGTAAAGACTGAAGCAATGTCTAGTTTAAAAGCTATTGGTGCCATTGATGCAGGAAGAGAAATGAACGCCTTTGGAGTTGGTGCTATACCCAAAATCCATGCGACGAGAGTAGTCAAAAAGATAGCAAGAACAAAAGCACCCTTATACTTTTTCAGGGTAAAGAGTATAGCCAAAACAAGACCAAAAAGTGCTAAAAGAACACTAGAATCTTTAAGGTTTCCAAGAGTAACTAAGGTAGATTCATTAGCAACTATTATCTTTGTTTGCTCTAGTGCAATAAACGCTATAAAAGCACCAATACCAGCACTTACAGCCCTTTTGATATCCATAGGAATGGTCTCAATCAACCACTTTCGTATAGGTGTAACACTAATGATAATATATAAAACTCCAGAGACAAAAACTATACCCAAAGCACTCTGCCAAGGAATACCCATTCCTTTTACAAGACCAAAACTAAAGTAAGCATTAAGACCCATCCCAACACTCATTGCTATTGGTGTGTTTGCCCAAAGACCATTCACTATAGTTGCAAAAACAGTCATAGCTATGGTCGCAGTCACAAGTGCTCCATAAGGCATACCCGTGGTACTTAAAATGTACGCATTCACAGGAATGATGTAGAGCATAGCCATAAAGGTTGTAAACCCTGCAAGGACCTCAGTTTTCACATCTGTATTATGTTTTTTGAGTTGAAATACATCCATTATTGTGACTCCTCTTTACAAGGTGCTATAAAGTGAAAACTTCTTCCATCAAAAAGCCCTTTATCACTTAGTTTTATCTCAGGAATAACAAGCAGTGCCATAAAGGAGAGTGTCATAAATGGAGCACTCAGTCGTGAGCCTAAAATCTCTTTTACAAAAGTATCTATCTCCTCATATTTTTGGGCTACTTCAAAACCATCCGCACTACTCATAATCCCTGCAACACTCAGTTTTAAAAGCTGTGATGCATGAGAACTCACTGCACTCACTCCACCTCTTGCTTCTATCACAAGGTTAGCTGCTTCTGCCATCGCTACATCGCTACATCCAACCACTATGATATTATGAGAGTCATGTGCAACACTTGATGCGATTGCTCCCTCTTTAAGTCCAAAACCTCTCACATGTGCGATGCCTTTTATCGCTACATTTTCATACCTGTTAATAACTGCTATCTTTAAAACATCCTCTACATCACCATCATGTGCCACTTTTTCATAGGTCATAAGTTCATGATCTACGACCTGAATCACTTCCATATTTTCACACTGAGGGAGAAAAAAATCTTTCGCCTCTTTTGGTTTTGCTTCAAACTTATTGAGTAGTTCAAGAGCAGTAGAGTGCAGTTGTGTCTCAGCCTCTTTCGCGACCACTTCTCCATCTATAAGCGTTTGTAAAAGAGTAAAATCTTCTAAATTATCTACCTCTATAAAATCAGCCCTGTCCCCTACTTGCAAAGTTCCCACATCTAAACCATAATGTTCGATTGGATTTAAGCATGCCATCTCTAAAACATCGAAAACATCATGTCCTAAAGAGATTGCACGCTTTACCATATCATTTATATGCCCACGGAGCAAATCATTTGGATGTCTATCATCACTACAAAACATCATATTTTCATGGTATGCATCAATGAGTGGGTGGAGTGCTTCAAAATTTTTCGCAGCAGAACCCTCTCGAACTAAGATTTTCATCCCCTTTTGGAGTTTTTCCAGACCTTCTTCATAACTAAAGGCCTCATGGTCTGTAGAGATTCCTGCATCTATGTACTTTGTCAAATCATCACCCATTAAACCAGGAGCATGTCCGTCTATAGGTTTACCCAAATCTTTTGCAGCCGATATTTTTGCCATCATATCTGCATCACCCATTAAGACACCCGGAAAGTTCATCACTTCACTTAAAAACTTTATTTTTGGATTTGAAAGAAGTTTGGCTACTGCATCACTATCTAAGGTCTCTCCACTTGTCTCAAAAGGTGTAGCAGGAACACAAGGGGATGCTCCAAAGTAAAACTTAAAGTTTGTACTTTCTGCATTTTTAAGCATAAAATCAACACCTCTGATGCCCAAAACATTTGCTATCTCATGAGGATCACTTACTGTAGCCACTGTTCCATGCATCACAGCCAAACGCGCAAATTCACTAGGGACAAGCATAGAACTCTCAATATGAATATGTGCATCAATAAAACCTGCTAAGATATAAGTCTCACACTTTTTGTCTATTTTTTTTATGGAAGAGATAACACCCTCTTTTACCTCAACTCTTGCTGGGTAAACTTCTCTCTTTCTAATATCAACTAAATTCGCTTCTACTTGCATAATAACTTCTCCCCTCTACTTTTTCTCTTTTACATAAAGTGAAACAACACCACTATTGTTAGCACCTACATCTGCACTCCTAGCACCGCTAACACAAAATCCATCACCTTGCGCTAGAGAATAGTCACTCGAAGAGATATATTGATTTGTGTGATTTTTTATACTCTCTTTAAGTATAACACTATCATCCGCATTGATTACATAATGATAGAGTATTTCCTCTTTATCTTCATCAGAACTCACAACAAAGATATCTCTTCCTTGTATGGAGAGTGAACCAGAGACACCCTCTATAAGTGCTATTTTTTCTGCTCTGTCATCTGTAGACATTTTAAAAACAGTGAGTTCTTTTGTAGCATTTGCAGTAGTTGTTACTATGTACTCACCACTAGTAGCTACGCTACTTCCAAAGTAAGAACGCCAAACAACTGTATCAGCACTCAATTTAGTAGCAAAACTAAAACTATTTCCATCTCTTTTGTAAACATACACAGCTCCCACATATGCCTTATCATCAGCAGATTTATTAGGAGCACCAACAACTAAGTAGTTTTCACTCAGTGCTATAGCGCTACCAAATTTATCTAACTCTTCAGGTTCATTTGAAAGAAGAGTTTGAAGGAGTGTAGGTTTCATGTCTGCATCGTAACTATAGATGAACACTTTTCCAGAACCTCTATAAGCATAATCATATCCTGGTGCAGACACAGCAAAAATAGCCCCATCCATAGCTAAGGCTTTTCCAAAGAGTATCTGAGGTTCTAAAGTCTGCATCACTAATTTACTTTGAGTGATTAGTGTGTTGTTTTCATCGATTTTAAAAAGATAGAGTGCACCTTCATTGGTATCATTGAGATCTTCATTTGGTGCCCCAACTAAAAGGGTATCACCACTTAGTGCTACACTCTCTCCAAAACTTCCATCAACACTCTCACCTTGTGGGACCATTTTTAAAAGTTGCTCTAGTTTGTTATTGGTATCAAAGAGATAAGCACTTTGAGTCGCTCCTACTAAAACTTTACTTCCATCAACAGCTATACTTTTGCCAAGTTTTGTACCATCACTGCT
>JALSUU010000229.1 GCA_027071075.1 Sulfurimonas sp.
AAAGAGCGCCCTATGTAAACTTTGTTTTGGGTGCTCGAAATGTCTCAAAAATCAGTGAAGTCTTACATAAAAATAAAGCTGTTGAGATAGATATAAACTATGATGAAAGTGAATTTGCTTTTGATGACTTTAGAACATCTCCTTATAAAGCCTATATAAATATCTCCATAGGATGTGATAAGAGTTGTACTTTCTGTATAGTTCCTAAAACTCGTGGAGAGGAGATATCTATACCTGATAACCTCATAGTTCAAGAGGCTCAAAAAGCAGTTGACTCTGGTGCAAAAGAGATTTTTTTATTGGGTCAAAATGTAAACAATTATGGTCGTAGATTTTCAGGGAATCAAGAGAAAGTAAACTTCACAGAACTCCTTAGAAGACTCTCTAAAATAGAAGCCTTAGAACGCATCCGTTTTACCTCTCCACATCCTTTTCATATGGATGATGCGTTTATAGAAGAGTTTGCAAGAAACCCAAAAATTTGTAAATCGATGCATATGCCACTGCAGAGTGGAAGTACAAAAGTACTCAAAGATATGAAGAGAGGTTACTCAAAAGAGTGGTTTTTAGAGCGTGTTGCAAAACTGCGTAAAGAGTGCCCCGGTGTTTCTATTAGTACTGATATCATCGTAGCCTTTCCTGGTGAGAGTGATGCAGATTTTGCAGATACTGTGGAGGTGATGAAGAGTGTAAAATTTGATCAAGTCTTTTCATTTAAATACTCCCCTCGTCCTGAGACAGAAGCAGAACACTTTACAAATGAAGTAGATCCTGAGGTAGCATCCGATAGATTAACTCTTTTACAGAGTCTCCAACATGAGATTTTAGATGCACGCAATGCTACCTATATGGGAACTGTTCATAGGGTTTACTTTGAAGAGCTTATTCGTGATAATTATGTCTCTGGTAGAAGTGATAGAAACCTTGTGCTTAAAGTAAAAGGTTCTGAAGAATTGCTAGGTACTTTTCAAAATGTTAAAGTAACTGCTATTGGGAGAACAATTTTAACAGGCGAGATTCTTGACTAAAAAGATCTTGCGCTCACTGGCTTTAGTTCTTTTGCCATTTGTGGGTTCTCTGCTCATTCGTCTTCTCTATAGTACAAACAAAAAAGTTTTTCACTCTCCTGACACCATCTCAGATAAACCTATTATCTTTGCGTGTTGGCATGGAGAGCTTCTTATGCTTCCCTATCTTTACTCACATTACCGTAAAATTGCTCATGCGAAAGTGCTTATTTCTAACCACTTTGATGGGGAACTTATATCAAGAACTATAAAGTATTTTGGTTTAGGTACTTTGGCAGGATCGACAAATAGAAATGCTGCTCGTGTTTTAATTCAAGCGATGAAAACAATAAAAGAAGGGTATGATATTGGGATTACTCCTGATGGACCAAAGGGACCTCGCAGAGAGGTAGCTGATGGTATCATCGTAATGGCACAAAAAACAGAGGCAAACATAGTACTTGTAGAGATTAAACCTACAGCATACTGGCAACTGAACTCTTGGGATAAATTTATCATTCCTAAGCCTTTTGGAACACTTCATTTTTACTCTACCAAAGAGATTGAGATTAAAGGCTTGGAGTTTGAGGATGCAAGAGAACTTATTAAGCAGGGGTTATTAGCACATGCGGACTAAATATCTTTTTCCTGTGATAGCACTCTTTTTGAGTTTAAGTATGGCTGTTTATTTTATTGTAAATCCATCTTATACAAAGTCCATAGAAGCAAAGTATTACTTTGAAACAGGTGACTACAAAGAAGCGTATGCTCTTGCAAGTGAAGCCTTTGGACTTGATGTTTACAATAGAATGGCAGCTACAATAATGGCACAATCAACTACTTCTTTAAAGTATGTGAAGTATATAGATGAAGCGAAGAAATATTTAAAAGAGATACAAGAGATAGCAAACCATGCATCACTCTCCCCAGCAGATAGAGCAAAGATAAAGCTTATGAGTGAAATAGTAGTAGACTCTTATGTTAAGTTAGCACCAAGTGTAATAACCGATAAAAAACTTGTCCAAGAGGCAGCAAAATATCATAATAAATTTGAGAAGCTTCTTGCAAAAGTCACTCTCTAAACAAAGGGTATCCTTTTTAAACTATCTCGAAAAAGTGAGAGGCTACTCTGATCTTACTCTGAAGAGTTATGATGAGTCTATTAAAGAGGCCTTGGGGTTTATTGAGATTTTAGAAGAAGATGGTACTTTAATCTTTAATCTTATGCCCTATCGTATACATCTCTCAGAGTTAAATGCTAAAACTATTAGTAAAAAACTGAGCGCAATTCGTAGTTTTACAAGTTACCTAAATGAGAACTCTTGTAAGGTTATTCTCAAGGCTGATGAGAGTGTAAAAACTGCAAAAACACTTCCCAAACCTATCTCTCATGAGCATATTTTAGAGGCGATAAAAAAAGCTGAACTCTCTGATAAACTTATAGTTATAATGCTCTACACCTTAGGTCTGAGAATCTCAGAACTTGCATCCATAAAGCTAGAGGATATTGGCGAGGATTGGATTCGAGTTTTAGGAAAGGGTTCTAAGATGCGAGATATTCCACTTTTAGACTCTACAAAAGAGTTACTAGCGCAGTATTTAGATACTTTTAGAGTAAAAAAGTTTCTTTTTGAAAAAAATGGCGAAAAATTAAGCGAAAATAGTTTAAGATACTTGGTTAACAAAGTTTTTAAAGAGGTTAACTTAAAAGTAACACCACACCAACTACGCCACTCTTATGCGACTTCACTCTTAAATGGTGGCGCTCCGATAGTAGATGTAAGTGAGTTACTTGGTCATACATCAATGGCAACAACACAAATATATACAAAATTGGGGAGTGCTTTGAAACAACAAAACTATAACAAAGCACATCCTCTTTGCTCTGGAGATGAGTAGTGTTTAATAATCTATTAGAGTCTTTATATAATAAAGTTCTTGTCAATATAGTTAAAAAAAGTGCATCAATGGATGTCTATATTGAGATATATTCAAAAAAATCTATAATAGACCATGTTTTTGAGAGTTTTAATAGTACTGCACTAGACTCTAAAATGGTTAATTTTATAGAGGGATATTTAAAAGAGTCTCCTTATTACTATATCAGTGTTTTAGACACTTCAATGGATCAGGGTGCTATTCCAACTTGTAATAAAAGCAAGAGTACTTACTATAAAGATCTTAGTGCTAGCGAGTATAAGTGTTATGATAAAGAGTGGACATACTATACTTCTAAGAGTGATTTATATGAGATAGAGAAGCAGTTTCATGAGATAGGAGTTGATTTTATCTTCTCTCCTTTTGTGCTCCTTTCTCATTTTTTTCAAGATAAAATTAGTGCTAAAATGGCGATGTATATTCTCATCGAAGAGGCTTCTATGTCTCTTGCTGTATTTGAGAGTGGTAAACTCTTGTATGCTGAACATTTAGATATGGAACAAGTAGTAGATAGTGAAGATGATCTCCTCTCACAGGGTATGAGTGATGAAGAAGAGATAGATATAGATAGTGATTTAAATATTGATCTTGAAGATGTTGATGTTATCGATGATATTGAGGGTCTGGAAGATTTTGGTGATATCGAAGATCTTGATTCTCTTGAAGATATAGATGAATTTGCTGAAGATAAAGATATAGAAGAGGAACTTTTAGAGGTTGAAGAGCCACAAGAAGAGAATAACGATACAAACTTTAATGAAGATTATCAACGCTTTTCACTCATAAATAGCTCTTTAGGGCACTACTATAGCGACACAAAATATGAGAGTCAATTTATAGAGACTGTTTATATTGCTGATAGTATAGGGGTAAGCAGTGATCTTAAACGCTACCTTGAAGAGGAGATGTTTTTAAATGTCTATATCCGTCGTGTAAATATAAGTATGGAGTTGTGTGAAATTACAAAGAGGGAGTTAGGCTTATGAAGTATAGTTATATAAACCCTCGAAGAAAGAGTGCTTTAACTGAAGATATGCAACTCTTGATAAGTTTTTTTACAGTAACTGTAGTTATGTTGCTTCTCACATATCTCTTCTTAGCATATAAAAATTATGCCTTTGTTGTAGATAAAAAAGATATGTTAGCCCAAAAAGCTACTTTAGCAAAATCTGTAGAGCAGATGCAAGGAAGTATCACTTTTATCGAACATCAAAAAGCTGTCAGCGAAAAAGTTTATACTCAAAATATGGTCTTAAAAGAGTCTATTAAAAATCTTTTTGACCTCGTGCCACTAAGAATAACACTCTCAGAAGCGAAACTGCTTAAAAATGGACTCATTTTGTATGGAGTGACACCAAATAGAGATGTTTATAACTTTATGTTAGAAGCACCTCTTCGTTCTATATTTCACAGAACTTATAGTAGTTTTTATCCTGATAAAAATGGATGGTTACGATTTGTCTCTACAAACTACATAGATGAAGAGGAGAACTACCAAGATGAAGAATAGTATCTCTAGACAGCATATATATCTTCTATCTGCATCATTTTTCTTACTTCTTTTTGTACTTCTTTTTTCATTTACAGTTTTGATACCTGCTGGAAAAGAGTACCGCATAAAAAGAGTTGCGATGAAAAAGGTTTCTCAAGAGTTACGCGAGTATGAGATGTTTCATAATGAGACATTATCTACACTTAAAGAGATGCAACATAAAAATAGAAGAGTGATTACCTCTTTTGATGCAACATTTAATCCCCAAAAGTTTGAGAAACAGAATCAAAAATTTTTCTCTGCTCTGCATGTTTCTTCCATAAACTTCTTAAATCTTGAAAAAGAGTTTGCCGTGTATGAAGTAAATACAACTTCAAAGATAAGCTCTCCAACAAGCTTTTATAAATTTTTAGATAATATCAATAAAAGTGACTGGATAATTGAAGTGAACTTTCCTATAGAGTTTAAACGCAGTGGTGATGAGATAAAATCTTCATTTACTATGAAAGTTTACTCCAACAACAAAGATACAAACGCTTCTGCATCTGTATCAGAGGCTAAATAACCTCGAAGTTTAGGATCTATTTTTAGAATCCTGAACTTCTCTTTGAACGCTTTTGACATATTCGTAGCTTTTACATAAGGGGCGATAAAAGTATACACTCCATTTTTACTTACAATATACTCTCTTGAGATTACAACACTACTATTTTCTTCTAATAATTTTCTCTCAGATGCACTTATAACTCTCCCTTTCGATTTTAGGTAACGGTCTATAGCTCTTATATTTGAGCGAGTAGAGTGGGTTTTTTTAAAGTATGCAAGTGCTTTAAACCTTTTTACTTCTATCTCTTCTATTAACTCCTCTACATCTGCATCGAGATATTCAAAACTTTTTTTAATACCTTGGAGGTATTGGGCTAAAAGAGGATTTGTATGTTCATGTCGAAACAAATTTCTTTTGTACTTACTATCGCTGTTGCTTGCATCTTCAAAGTATTTGATTTCGTTTGTATGGAGATACTCTAAAAGTTCTTGTTTATCTAGGTGTAAAAGAGGGCGAACTAGGGTATAACTTGTTCGTTTTTCTATAGGCTTCATCCCTGAAATCTCTACACATCCAGCACCCTTACAAAACTGCATCAACATCCACTCAAATCTATCGCCGAGATGATGGGCAGTTAAAAGTGTTGTGTAGTTATACTCAGCTATTAAAGAGTTAAAAAAATCATAACGAATGGCTCTTGCTTGTGCTTCAAAGTTTTTCTCTATCTTTGGTGCATCATGTGTGTAACATTTTAAACCATGTTCGTTTGCCAATTTTCTAGCATAAGCTATTTCCTCTTCTGCTTGTGGGCGAGTGTGATAGTGAACAATGGCGATATCAAAGGAAATGTTATTTTCTAAAAGAAGAAAAAAGAGTGCAGTAGAGTCTACCCCCGCCGAAAAGGCTAGAAGGTTTTTAGACTCTTGAAGGAGTGTTTTATTTTTGAGCATTATCAACTGTTGCAGTTAAAATATCTCCAACAATATCGGTGATTTTTGCATTGTAGATTTTAAAGTACTCTAACTCTGCATCATCTGTTCTATCATTTACATAAATCTCACCATCTATCTCAGGTGCCCAGAT
>JALSUU010000230.1 GCA_027071075.1 Sulfurimonas sp.
GATTTATATATCATATCTCTTATATTATCATCTTCAAAATAGACTGATTTTCGATATTTATAAGGAAAATAAGTGATGTTTTGCACATTTTTCTTTAGTTCTTGTACAAATTTTACAGCAGCACTTTTTTTATCTTTTTTAATATGTTGTGCAATCTCTCGTAACTCAATTTTATATTTTTGAGACTCTACAATTTTCATTTTTGCAGTTCTTCAATTAACTCATCCATTGAGTCATTAAAGTCATACATTGGCATCTTACCATTTTCTATATCTGCATGTAGTTTATGAAGCGATTCTCTTCTCTCATAAAAGTAAGCATCATCCTCTAAATTTGGATCTTGTTGCAGTTCTATCTTTTCAAGCATAATATCCTTAACACTCCCCAACATATCTAAAATGTTCTGAGTGTAACCATCTTTTACTTGTAGTTGAATTGTTTGCATCTGACTTCCTTCTTTTACTATTATACCTAATCCATCTTCATAGACAAATCAATCCAATTTGCCTGATGTATGAGTGATCCTGAACTTATTGCATCAACACCTGTTTTCGCGTAAGATTCTATAGTTTCAAGGGAGATATTTCCACTTGCTTCAAGCAATATATGTGGATAATTTTCATCTCTAAATTTTACTATTGTCTCTATCTGTTCTGGAGTCATATTATCACACATCACTATATCTGTATCAGCTTCAAACGCCTCTTTTGCTATCTCAAAACTCTCTGCTTCTACTTCTATCTTTGCAGTAAAAGGGATGACTTCTCTTGCATCATTTATATACGACTTTAAATTTTTAATTGTTTTGAGATGGGTGTCTTTTATCATTAGGCTATCATCTAAACCCATTCTATGGTTTGTAGCACCTCCACATCTTGTTGCATACTTTTCAAAAACTCTTAAAAGTGGTCTTGTTTTTCTTGTGTCTAAAAGTTTAACCCCATAAGGTTTGATAATCTCAACATATTTTCTTGTAAGCGTAGCAATAGAACTTGCATGAAGGAGCATATCTAAGATAGTTCTCTCACATCTTAGGAGTGTGTGGGAGTTTGCTTTTATAGTTGCTAGGGTATCCCCTTTTACAAAACTCTCTTTATCTTTTTTTAACCAAGTGATTTCAAAAGACTCTAATGATGCAAGTGTGTTGATGTACTTCACTCCAGCAACTACACCATCACTTTTTGCGATTATCTTTGCACTTGATGCAACAGCCTCTTCTACTAGAGCATATAAATCACCACGCCCTACATCTTCAGCTAAAGCCTCTCTTACAAATGTTTCTATCATAACTCTAACATTCTCTCTAAGGCTATTTTTGCCCATTTTTGAGTTTTTTCATCTACTTCTATCTCATTTATAGGCTCGCCATCATCTATGGCTTTGAGTGTGTCGTAAACATCTTGGAGTGTTGTCTCGTTCATAGTTGGACACTCTGGTTTTGTTGAACTGAGAACATAAGTATTTTTTGGACGCAGACGGTTTACAAGATTGAACTCTGTTCCTACCGCTACTTTTTGATCTTCAGGTAGCTCTTTGATGTACTTTATAAGTTGAGAAGTTGAACCAACAAAATCACTTGCATCACAGATAGCTGGATCACACTCTGGATGTGTTGCGATTAAAATACCTGGATACTTTTTTCTATAAAAATCAATGTCATCTACTGTAAAGAGTTGATGTACTGAACAAAAACCATCATAACAGAGAATGTCACACTCTTGTGGATTTCCCTCATGACCTATAACCATAGACTTCAGTCCCATCTGGTTAGCGATATTTTGCCCTAAACATCTATCGGGAACAAAAAGAATCTTTTTTCCCTCTCCTAATGCCTTTGTGATAATCTTTTTCGCATTTGAACTCGTACAAACCATACCACCCATCTCACCCACTTTTGCTTTTACATCAGCATTTGAGTTGATGTATGTGATAGGTAAGATGTTCTCATTTGCTATGCCATTATCATTTAAAAACTTTACACTCTCATCAAAGTAGAGAGAGTCTATCATACGCGCCATAGCACAACAAGCTATCTTTGGCATAACTACTCGTTTTTCAGGTGAGAGTACTTTTACGCTCTGCCCCATAAAACCAACACCACAAAAGAGTACAAACTCTGCATCATCTGCTTTTGTTTTCATAGCGAGTTCTAAAGAGTCGCCTGTTATGTCACCTATCTCAAAAACTTCATCACGCTGGTAAAAGTGAGCCACAACTGTAACACTCAGTTTTTCTTTGAGTTCTTCTATTTTTAATTTTAATTCTTCGTTACTTAATTGCAAGAAAATATCCTATATTTATAATTGTCGTTATTATATCCCAAATTATTCAATAAAAAATTAAAAACTTTACCTATCATTGCACACAATGCACATTCATTAAAAATGAACACTACCAATAAGGTAGCTTATCATTTTTACTAAACGCCCCTTGCATACAAGCATAGGCAAATTTTAGAAATCTCTATTGCATAATTTGGAATATCAAAAAATTTTAGCTACTTATTAATATATAAAGTGTAAAATAAATATTACAAATAATTACAAGGTATTTTATGGATTTTTTAATGAACACAAATGTGCAGTTTTTTATAGCTGCATACTTAATAGGTGGTATTCCTTTTGGTCTTTTACTTGCAAAGAAGTTTGCGGGTGTTGATGTAAAAGCGAGTGGAAGTGGTAGTATTGGTGCGACAAATGTTCTTCGTGTTGTAAAGGAGCAGAACCCTGCACTTGCAAAAAAGCTAGGTGCTGCTACCTTAGCACTTGATGCGATAAAAGGTGTTTTAGTTTTAACTGTCGCTTATTTTATAGGTCTGAGTGAAGCTACACTTTGGGGCATCGCTGTTTTAGCCGTTATTGGACACTGTTTCTCTCCTTACTTAGGTTTAGAGGGTGGAAAAGGAATCGCAACGGGTATGGGTGTAATGATGTTTATGATTCCTCAAGAGACACTTTTAGCACTTGTTGTTTGGGGGGTTTTAGCAAAAACTATTAAGATTTCCTCTGTTTCATCACTCACTGGTGTTTTAGCACTCTTTATTTCAAGTTTTTATATCCATCCAGATATGGCACATGCACCTATTGGTTTTATTGTTTTCATACTTTTTTATAAACATATTCCAAATATTATCCGTCTTTTTAGTGGGCAAGAGAAAGCCGTAATCTAATGACTATCCATGTAGAAGAGCTAGAATTTCAATGCATCATTGGAATTTTAGACTTTGAAAGAGTTACTCCTCAAGATATCTGCATCAACCTGACTATAGATTATAGCTATACAAATGAGTTTATAAACTATGCTGATATTACGCAAGTGATTAAAAAAAGTATGATAGAAGAGCAGTTTTTACTTATTGAAGATGCTCTTTTCTATCTTTCTACGAAACTTAAAGAAAAATTTCCTCTCATTAATGAACTTCATTTAAAAATAAGTAAACCCTCTATTTTACCCGATTGTAAGGTAAGTGTAAGCAATTTCTACAAATTCAATTCTTAATTCAAACTTCATTTTTTTTTAAAGAAAATTGAAAAAAACTTTAAAGTAACCTAAAATTATGCTATGATTCCGCCAAAATATTTAAACTAGGAAATTATTAATGCGAATTCTTATTATTGAAGATGAAGTTACATTAAACAAAATGCTCGCTGAGGGACTTAAAGAGTTTGGTTACCAAAGTGATGTTGTTGAGACACTTAAAGATGGTGAATACTATCTTGATATCCGTAACTATGATTTAGTTCTTATGGACTGGATGCTTCCAGATGGCAATTCAGTAGATATTATTGGTGACATCAAATCTAACACTCCTAAAACAGTGGTAGTTGTTCTTTCTGCTCGTGATGATAACGAAAGTGAGATTGAAGCACTTCGTTCTGGTGCTGATGATTACATCAGAAAACCATTTGATTTTGATGTCTTAATTGCTCGTATTGAAGCTCGTTTACGCTTTGGTGGGTCTAACATCATCGAGATTGAAGACTTAACTATTAACCCTGAAGAAGAAAAAATTACTTATAAAGAGAACGAAATAGAGCTTAAAGGGAAACCTTTTGAAGTCCTTACTCACCTTGCTCGTCACCGTGATCAAATCGTATCTAAAGAGCAACTTCTTGACGCAATCTGGGAAGAGCCAGAACTCGTTACTCCAAATGTTATTGAGGTTGCTATCAACCAAATTCGACAAAAAATGGATAAGCCATTAGGAATCACTACTATTGAGACTGTTCGTCGTCGTGGTTATAGATTTTGTTTTCCAAAAGAAATCAACTAATACTTTACTCCTTCTAAAAGCTATAAAAGTAACCTTTTTATAGCTTTTTCTATTTTCTTTCTCTAATTTCAAAAAACACTTTAAAGCCTCATGATATAATTTCAAATCTTTAAAATATGGAAGACCTATGTTCTCTAAACGCAGTATTCGTAAAAACTTTCTTTTTCAACTCATCATTTCATCAGCCTTTCTCATTTTAACATTTTCATCAGTACTCTACTTTTTTATAGAAAAGTCCATCTATGATGATAAACATGCAGAGCTTTTAAGCTATGCACAAAATATTGCAAATAACAAATCTATTTTTAATAATGAAGATGATTTTTTTGTAGAAAACTTTTTAAGTGTAAATGTTGGAATCATCAACTTAAAAAATAAAAATATCGGTGTCTCTCAGTATGAAATAACAAAAGGAAGGCATACTTACCTTATCCTACTCTATCCATATAACTTACAAGAGAGTAGTTATCTCAAAATCACAAGGGATATTTCTACAACAAAAAGACTCTTAAATAAAATCATAAAGTATATTTTCATTATAAACATTGCTGGATTTGCACTTGTTATACTCTATGCAATCGCCCTTTCTAAGATGCTTGTACGCCCTCTTAAAATCATCAATTCAAAGCTATCAAATATGAATGAGCATCTTATTAAACCCATAAATATACAAAAACTTCCACAAGAGTTTGAGCCCCTAGGAGAGACTATAAACCATCTTATCTCCAGAATTCAAAACTTTGTAAAGTATCAAAAAGAACTTTTTATAGGAACTGCACATGAGCTAAAAACACCTCTCGCAGTTATAAAACTCAAAAATCAAGTCACACTCATAAAGAAACGCTCCCCTGAGGAATATATAGAAGCTTTAAAAGTTACAAATAAGACTATTGATGAGATGAATGTAATCGTATCAAATATCTTAAATATAGGACGACAAGAGGGTGCACAACTTGATAAACCAGTAGAAGTAGATGTCATAGAAATACTCAGACAAAAAGCAAATGATTTTCAACTTCTAGCAGTAAATGAGGGAAAAGAACTCAGTATGAGTTTTGAGCCTCAAGGATATATGGCTACACTGCAAGTAAGTCTCTTAAATCAAATAGTACAAAACTTTTTACAAAATGCACTCAAGTTTACACCTAAAGAAAAATCGGTTACACTACAAAGCAGACTAGATGATACTGGACTCTTAATCGAAGTTATAGATGAAGGATGTGGAATAGATGATAGTGTTGATCTCTTTGCTCCATTTAAGAGACAAGGAAATAAACAAGGAGTTGGACTAGGACTCTTTTTAGCAAAAAGTGCAGCTGATGCACTCGGTGCAAAAATAAAAATAGAGAATAGAAAAGATGGTATAGATGGAACTGTTGCTTCATTACAATTAAACTCTAAATTATCCTGTATTATTCCAAGAAAGTAGATGCGTTTAAAATAGACTAAAGCTTTATTTTGTTATAAATCGGGCACTAGAAATAATAAAAGGTTTTTTAATGGCTTTGATAATAAATGATGAATGTATAGCTTGTGATGCATGTAGAGAAGAGTGTCCTACCATAGCGATTGAAGAGGGTGATCCAATTTACTACATCGATCCAGATCGCTGTACTGAGTGTGTTGGTATCTATGATGAACCAGCATGCATCTCTGTGTGTCCTGTTGATTGTATAGTTCCAGATAAAGACAATGTAGAGTCTATAGCAGAACTTCAGTTTAAAGCTAAAAACTTAGAACTAGAAGAGTAAGGCTTTGTCTAAGAGAGTTACTGTCATAGATATCGGTTCTAACTCAGTTAGGATGGTTGTTTATGAAAAAACTTCTCGTTACGCTTTTCACCTTTTGCATGAAGAAAAAAGCAAGGTTAGAATTTCTGAGGATGCCTATAAATTCGGTGGTAATCTTCAGGAGATTCCCATGCAAAGAACTTTCGATGCACTCAATAACTTTTTAACAATCTCTAAATCCTTCAAAAGTAGAAAGCTTCTCTGTGTCGCTACCTCTGCCCTTCGTGATGCGCCCAATCAAAAAGATTTTTTAAACAGAGTAAAAAAAGAACTCAAACTCAACATCAAAATAATTTCTGGTGAGAAAGAGGCATATTACGGTGCTATCGCCTGTGCAAACCTTCTTCCTACACAATATAATGCAATGAGTATAGATATTGGTGGTGGGTCTACAGAGTTGAGTTTTATTGATGGCTATGATGTTTCAAATACTCTCTCTTTAAAATTGGGAACCGTACGACTTAAAGAACTTTTTTTTGACTCTAAAAATATTGAGGATGCTATAGAGTACATAGATAGTGAACTGGACAAACTACAAATCTCAGATGCAACTACTCTCATTGGTATCGGTGGAACATTTCGTGCGATATCTACCGCTATTATGAATGAACGGGACTACCCTATAAATAACCTGCACGCTTTTGAGTATGATAGTGCTACTTTTGAAGAGTTTTTAGCAAAAGTTTTATCTGCACAAAATGAAGAGAAACTCGCTGAGTTATCTATTAAAAAAAATAGATACGATGTCATCAAACCGGGGACACTTATACTCCAAAGAGTGATGCACAAACTCAATATCTCAAAAATTATAACAAGTGGTGTTGGAGTGAGAGAGGGAGTATATCTTAGTGACCTACTGAGAAACTCAAAACATAAGTTTCCTCATAACTTTAACACATCTGTAAAATATCTTCTTGATAGTACTTTAGAGAATACAAGCTTTTCAACACAGCTCAATCTACTTGCAAAAAAACTTTTTGATTTAACACATGATTACTTTATTGTGGATGCAAAATACCGTTATGAGTTAGGTATAGCAGCAAAATTATACCCAATAGGGGGAAGTGTTCACTTCTACTCTCAAAATAAGCATACATATTATCTTATTCAAAACGCCTTAGAGTATGGTTTTTCACATAACTCAAACACGCTCATAGCTACACTTACAAAGTATGCAAAAAACAGACTCCCCGCTGAGTCACATCTCAATAAATACGGTCAGTTATTACCCTCTCCACATACTACCCATGTTCTTAGTTATCTACTCTCTTTAGCGATTTCACTACTAAGCCATAGACCGAGAAATATTGACTTTGAGATGGATTTTAAAGGGAGTACTCTCTCTATAGACTCCAAAGAGAAACTCTATATATCAGAGAGTGCAGTAAATGCTTTAGATGAACTCAACAAAGATTTTAAGGTTATATTTAACTCTTAGAATCTCTGTCCCATGGTAAACTCAAAGCTAGAAGTTTTATCTCCTGTTTGTTGGTTCAGTGGTGCTGCAAACATCAACTGAATCGGTCCAACAGGAGAAAACCACTCGATTCCCGCTCCATAACCACCACGAGAAATCTCAGTGATATCTTTGTCTCCAATAAAACCCCAATCTACAAAAGTAACAACACGCATCTTTGCTTTTGGAATCAATGGCATACTCAGCTCAAGTGAGTTAGAAAAAGTCTTCTCACCACCAACACGACGAATAACCCCAGAGTCATCTATAATAGTAGGCGAGAGTGAGTAAGACTGATACCCTCTTACACTTCCTATACCACCCATATAAAACTTCTCAGCTAAAGGAATATAACCATTATCTACAACAATATTCAGCCGTGCCTTATATCTAAAAATAGCATCAAACCCAATATATGGCTCTAATCCCTGATACTTTCCAAATGTTGTTCTTGATTTAAGGTAATCTGCATCAGCACCTATACCCGTTTTCTCAAAACTTTGAGAGAAATCAAATCCTACACGAGGAAGATAATAATCATCTGTATTATCCCATTTTGCACTTACTGTGATACCACTTTTTGTATAGTCTTCAAAATAGAATGTATCTGTTGTATTTAAGTCTATTGTACTGTCAAAGTTATAAGAGTTTCCAGAGTAACCATAACCAATGTATCCCGTAATATATCTTGAAAACCTATGTCCAACACCAATATTTATACCATCACTTGAGACAGAGTAATCATTATACTTATAAACAGAGTGATAGATTGAAAAGTTACCACTAAAGTCGCTATCATTAAGTCTTGTGTTTGAGATATTAAAAGAGTAGTTTTGTGTCGTTTGTGACTTTTCTGCTTTAACTCCTACATTTATCCCAGATCCCCAAAGGTTTCTATCATTAACACCTATACTCACTAAGATACCACCATAACTTCCATATCCACCACCAAGTTGTACATTCCCTGTCGGTGCTTCTTTTAGTTTAACGATTAAATCCATTGTCTTGTTATTGATACGCTTCTCTTCTATCGTTGTTCCATCAAAAAATCCTAAACGACCAATAGCATTTCTAGAATCTTTTAAATCTGTTAAAGAGTACATATCTCCAGGCCCAAGAAAAAGTTCGCGTCTTACGATTCTATCGAGTGTTCTGTTGTTTCCAGAGATAACTACATTTCTAATTTTCACCTTATCACCCGGTGTTATCTTAAATACAACTTCTACAGTATGATCTTTTTTGTTCTTTTTTAAATCTGGTACAACCTGAACAAAAGCATAACCTTTATCTGCAATAAGTGTCTTTATCTTTTCAGAATCAGTTCTAAAAGACTTAATGTTAAAAACATCACCCTTTTGCAGTGATATCATCTCTCTCAAAAGTGGTTCAGCTATAACATTTTTCGTCTGATAAAGTGTCACTTTTTTAATGGTATATGGTTTTCCCTCATCAATCTGATAACTCATATCTGCCGTATAGTGATTAAAGTTTACACGCACAAAAGGCTCATTTACCTTTGCATCAAGATACCCATACTGCATATAATAATCACGGATTCTGAGGTTATCATACTGTAAATCTTTTAGAGACATTTTTCCATCATTCTGCCCCCAGAACCATCCCATAAATTCATGCTCTTTATTTGCTATCACACTATTAAAATCATCACTATCTAAACCATATACCCCAACATAATCTAGTTTTTCGATTAAAATCTCTTCGCCCTCATTGACAACAAAAGTAACCTTGATACTTCCATTTTCTAAGTAATCTGTTTGAATCTCTACAACACTGTCAATTTTCCCTTCTTGAGAGATTGCTTCGATAATTCTTTTTTTTGCATCTTCAAGGATTTTCTCATCATAAAGAGTCCCTTTTTTTATCTGGATGACACTATCCATAACATCTTCATCATTCTCTTTCCAACCACTTAGTTCTACTTTAGAGATAATCGCTTTCTCTTTAAAGTAAAAAGTCAAAACCCCATCATCAATTTCAGCCCAAATATCGTTAAAGTACCCCTGTTTAAAGTACTTTTTTATCGCATCATCAACCATTTTGACATCTACATCATCACCCTCATCAAAGCTAAGCATTCGCAGAGCAACTGATTCTGAGATATGAACCATCCCATCATATTTTATCTCTTTGATAATTTGCGCTGATAAGGTAGTGGTAAAAAGAAAAAAGAGGAGAAGAAAAAAGTGTTTCATTAATGTTCCGTAAAATTTAAAATTAAAAGAGATTTTACCCATTTTGAGGTTAATATAGAGTAAATTTAGTATAATTTCAAAAATTATAATTAGAGATAGATAAATGAATATAGCAATAATAGGTTTAGGGCTTATGGGTGGTTCACTCGCACTCAGTCTAAAAGAGAAAGATTTTGTTGAAAAAATTGTTGGTTATGACCATAACGAGGAGCATAAAAAACAAGCTCTTGAACTTGGTTTAGTAGAAGAAATTGTCTCCTTTGAAGAGGTCAAAAAATGCGATGTTATTTTTCTCGCTATTCCTGTTGATGGGGTCATTGCATCACTTGACAAGATGAAAGATGTATCTGCAGAGTGTACACTTATTGACTTAGGAGGTACTAAAGCAAAAATTGTCGCTTCAGTCCCTGAGCAAATCAGAAAAAATTTTGTAGCTGCACACCCAATGACGGGAACAGAGAACTTCGGTCCTAGCGCTGCTTTAGAAGGTCTTTATGATGATAAAATAGTCGTTTTGTGTGATTTAGAAGAGAGTGGTAAACATCAAGTAAGTGTTGCCAAAAAAATCTTCAAATCATTAAAGATGAAAAAAATATTTATGGGAGCAAATGCACATGATAGACACGCTGCTTTCATATCACATATGCCCCATGCTATCTCCTACTCTATAGCAAATGCTGTTATGAAACAAGAGAACAAACACAATATTTTAGCACTTGCAGCGGGTGGATATCGTTCTATGAGTCGCTTGGCAAAGAGCTCTCCTTATATGTGGGAAGATATTTTTAGACAAAACAAAACAAATCTCCTCGAAGCGATAACAGTCTTTCAAGAGGAGCTAGACCAACTCAAATCTGCCATAGAGAGAGATGATTGGGAGAGAGTCCATCAAGAGATGGCTGATGGAAACAAACTCCACGATATTTTTAAGTAATACTATATCGTTCAATCAGCTCTTTAAGTACTCTCTTATCAAGCGCTTTTTTCTCCTTAGAGTAGATATTATGCTCTAAGATATCTACTACTTCTTGAACCTCTGCATCAATATCTTTAAATGGCAGAAGCTTAATAAGCAAAAGTTTTTCATCTTTTAGATTTAATTTTTTAGCCGTTTTTGATTTTTCTCTTCTGCTTAAAAGCATAAACGATGCACCTACTAAAACACCCAATACAAAAGCAACTCCTATAAGTATGTAGTTATCTTTTACCTCAACCTTTGTTTTGACAACTTCTACCTTTTCTGGACTCGCAGATTGTTTGGAATCATCTCTAGTAATCTGCACAGAGTTATCTTTAGGGGTAGCTGAACCATTTACTTTTATAGCTATTGGCTCTGTTTTTATCTTCTGTACCTTTCCTGTTTTTGTATTAAAGTAAACTAATTCAAAAGAGGGAATTGTAAAATCTTTATCCCCTACAAAAACTAACTTTTGCGAAAGTTTATTTCCATCTACTACAATCTTTTCATCAAAAACATTTACATCTTGCACATAGGGTTTAAAACTCTCTATATCTTCAAGATTTCCCTCTCCTAGTACAGATATATTTACATTTACAGGTTCATTTGGATTGACCACTAGCTTCTCTGCTTTCGCACTAATAGTAAAATCTCCAATAATTTTTGCATTGTTTGGCAGTGCTTTCACTTGTAAGTTTAAAGTATTTGAGTAGTACGCTCTCCACTTTACACGAGGGATTAATGTGCCCCAGTTGTTTGAGCCTATGCGTGTTGCTATCTTTAAAGTAGCAGGTTCTATGGTAAGGTTTCCCTCTCTTTGTGGAGCGAGTTTATATGCCATCCTCGTAACTATAAAACCATTCTCTTTTGTTCTTTTAGCTTCACTCTCTCCCTTTTTCCAAAAGCCTTTAAACTCAGGTGCTATAAACTTACTATCAAGTGCTTCTGCACCCTCTTTTTGTTTTAACTCTAAAGAGAGTGTAAAAGGTTCTCCTACATACAACTCTTTTTTTGATGGTGTAAGTGCCAGTACAAAATCAGCCCCAATATTTTGAGATCTCGGTTTTACTACGACCTTTACACTATTTGAAAGTTCAGACTTTCCATCTATCTTCACTGTAACTGCTGGAACTACACAATCTTTTTGCGGAGTAAACTCATAAGAGAGTACATTACTTTTTTTATAGTCACCATTGATGTAGCGTATACTTGTTTGTGATGCAGTGGATGTAATATCATTACCACAGATATCATAGAGTGCTGGTTTTTGAATATCTTCCCCACTTATAGTGAGTTTGTATGTAGCACTCTCTCCACTATATACCACTGATGGTTCTACTGTTGCTGTAACTTTTGCATAGATTATATTTGTAAATAGTACTAATAGTATAAAAATTCTACCAAGGTTTTTCATCTAAATTCTCCTTATGTTTGCTATTTGGATTGAGTCTATAAAGAAAAGTTTTATGTTGGCTATTAAGTCCTTTGAGCCACTTTTTCTCTTCCTCATTACTCATCTTATCTTTCATATCTTTGGGTGCAACTTTTGCTGAGGAGCCTTTTTGCTCATTTTTCTTTTTATCTTTTAACTCTTTAGCCGCATCTCTCTTTTTCTGTTCTTGAGATTTTTTCTTTTGAGCATCTTTTTTCACCTGCTCCTCTTTTTTCTTCTCTTCATCAGACTTTTTCTTTTGACCTTGTTTCTCTTTGTCACTTTTTTTATCTGATTTTTTATCTTTTGACTTTCCATCTTTGGATTTGTCATTTTTCTTGCCATCTTTGTTTTTCTTATCAGAATCTTTTTTCTGATTCTTTTTTTTATCCTTGTTCTTTTTGTCTTTGTCTTTGTTTTTGTCCTTCTTCTTATTTTTATTTTTGTTCTTCTTTTTTTGCTCTTTTTTCTTTTGCTCTTCTAAATACTTCTTAACTGCTTCAAGATTCTCTCGTGTATCTTTGTCTTCTTTAAGTTTTAAAGAGTCCTCATAGGCTTTTATAGCCTTTTGCAAGGATTTTTTCTCAGCAGATTTCACATAAGCATTTCCAAGATTTGAGTAGTTTTTTGCCTTACTCTCTTTTGCATCAAAAGTCGCTTTTTTATAGGCTTTTACTGCCTCTTTATATCTACCCTCTTTATAGAGTGCATTTCCAAGGTTATAATTTACATCACCCTTTTGCGACTTCGCGGCATACTCACTATATATCTTGTCACTCTTCTCATACTCTTTATTCTCATACGCTTTTTTCGCCTCATCTAGTTTCATAAAGTCTAAAACTCCAGCATGTAAAGTGTTGGATGATGCAAATAAAAAGAGACTTAGAATAAAAGCACTTGGCACATGCACTACTTCACGCTTACTCATAGAAGAAGTGGCAATCAAGAGTATAAAAAGAGCCAATCCTAGTGGATAGTAAAAAAGTGGAACAAACCGCTCAATTTCCTGTGCCTTTAACTCTTTTTTTTCAGAGTGAGCAAGTATCTCTTTATACATTGCCTTTACATCTGCATCGGAGTTCACACCTTTGATGTAAACTCCTCCTGTTTTGGTAGCTAAGGCACTGATATCTTCGTTCAGTTTAGAGACTATCACTTCACCTTTATACTTGACAAACTCTCCATTTGCTTTTTTGATAGGGGCACCTTTTTTTGTACCTATTCCCAATACAAAAACAGCGATATTTTTCTCTTTAGCATACGCTATCTCTTTTGAGAAGTCTTTAGAGTCTCCACCATCACTTAAAATCAGTAGAGATCTTTTTGCCTTATCTTTGAGACTCTTGTCAACCACTTCAAGCATAGATAAAAAATCTGTCCCTTTTTCTGTGATAGAGTCTGTATTCAAATCTTTAAGTAAAAAACTCACAACACTATGATCAAAACTCAAAGGAGAAACAAGATAGGAATTTTTTGCAAAACCAATAACCCCTATTCTATCCGTCTTAGCAATATTTAAAAACTTGAGTGCTTTTTGTTTTGCTAACTTTAGACGGTTTGGATAGACATCTTCACCTAACATAGAGTCACTAATATCTAAGGCAATCATAATGTCAGAACTCTTTGCCTTCACCTCAACCTTTCCATCTTTTATAACAGGACCTGCAAGTGCAAAAACTATCAAAATACCCATCAGTAAAAAGAGAGCATTTCTTGCTTTAAGTGTTAAAGTATTTGCAGATACACGCAACTTCTCTAAAACCTCTTGTGAAAAAAATGTAGCCCGTTGCTCCTTCTGGGTTAAAAGAAAACCAAAAAGTATAAGCATAGGCGGTAACATATAGTATAAAAATTCAGGATGTAAAAAACTCATCTTAGTTTACTCCTCTTCTATTTCTTAGATAGATATATAACATTAGCGACAGTAAAGCCACAAACAGTGGATAAAAGTAGTAGTAATGTAAGTAAGAGAAAGTCTCATTTTTAATCTCTACCTTTTCTAACTCATTTATCCTTTTATAGACATCTTTAAGTTGTTCACCACTTGCTGCTCCAAAAGCTACACCACCTGTCTCTTTTGCTATCTTCATCAGCACTGCACGATTATAATCACCCCCATTGTTACCAATTCCAATAGGATAGACCTTCACATGCTCTTTTTTCGCCATATCAAGAGCAACATTTAAAGGAATTCTATCTACTCCATCCGTTGAGTAGCCATCTGTCAGTAAAATAGCTACTTTTGATTTTGATTTACTCATTTTTAAAAGATTTACCCCTTGAGCTAAAGCTTCATAAAGTGCTGTATATTTTCCAGCCATTCCTATTTGAAGTTGTGAAACTATCCCTGTCAATATGCGCTCATCATAAGTAAGTGGTGATGCTATGAAAGAGTAAGCACCAAATACTACAAGCCCTATATTGTCATTTTTTCTCTTTTTAATAAAGTCATTTACAATATCCTTCACAACATCAAAACGAGTCATTCCAGGATTATTCATATCAAAACCGCGTGCCTGCATCGACTGTGAAGCGTCCACTATTAAAGCTATCTCATGCCCTTTTTTAGGCTTTAGCTCATAAGGTTCATCCTTTACAGGAGACATTAACGCCACTATCATCATCACTATACCTAGCCATTTCAAGAAAAAAAGTGTTTTTGATGCACTGACACTTTTTTGCATAAACTGCGCTGCATGTGGAAAGTAAAATGAAGGTAACTTCATCTTACAGAGTGTCTCACATGCTATAAAAAAGAAAATGACAAAGGCAATTTTTGGAAATTCAAAATATATGCCATCAAACATCAATCATACCTCTATATCTTTCTAATAAATGCTTTGTCTCTTCATCAAATCCTGATACATATTTTTTGTATTTATAATTTTCTAAATGTTCTACTAGAGTCTCATAAGCATTTAAATTTCTCTCGCTATCATCTTTAAATGTAGCACCTAATTGTGTTATCTCATAAGCAGCAGCTTTTGCATCACTCAAGTCTAAAGTATTGAGTAGCTTTAAATGCTCTGCTCTTATGTTAAATCTATTTCTTCTTTGTATAAACTTATAGAGTAAATATCCTAAAGCAGATACAATTATGACACCTACTGCGATAAGTGCTAAAAGATAGTAAAAAGAGTACTCTTGTATCTCTAAAAGTGGTTTTATATCATGTAAAGGAATCTTTGGCACTTGTGAACTATTTTGCATCTTATCTTCCTTCAAACAATCTACGAATTGCTACAGAAACATTAGAATCTGTATATACTTTTGTAAAACGAATTCTATCTTTTCTAAATCTTGCATAGAGTTCTCTATCATGCGCTTGTACGCGTGTTGCATAACTCTGTACACTTTTTTTGTTAAAGTCACCCTCAAGTGTAGCCCCACTCTCTGGATCTATCAAACTGGAAAAACCCATCTCAGGAGGATGCTCTTCAAGATGATCTCTCACTATAATCGCTACTACTTCATGTTTTTTTGCAAGTAGTTTAAAATCAGGTATCTCAAAAAAATCTCCCACTACAATGATTAAAGATTTTTTCCTAAGTCGGCTAAAGAGTTTGTCTGCTATAAATTTAAAATCTACTTTTTTGTTTAAGGCATCAAAGTTTAAAATATCAGCAACACTTCTTTGTACTTGAGACATCTTTTTACTTGGTTTATTATGACTCATCATCGCATCAGTAAAGATATAAGAGCTTAAAAGGTCTCCATTTTTGAGTGTTGAGAATCCCAGCAGTGCCACTATGTCAGCAATAACATCTTGCTTGAATTTTTTTGACCCAAAATGGACACTTCCATTGAGCACCGATGCAACAACTACATTTAGCTCTCGCTCTTCACGAAATATCTTTATATATGGTTTTTGTAGTTTTGCCGTGATATTCCAGTCAATATGGCGAATATCATCCCCCGGCATATACTCACGCAGTTCGATAAAGTCATACCCTTCTCCTTGAAAAACAGAGGGATTATTTCCCACCATTTCAGAGAAGACTTGGCGACGCGCCCGAACTAATATTTTTTGTAATTTACTCATAAGTAACTCCTTATGGTATCGCTACAGTCTCTAATACTTTTTGGATAAGTTCATCAGTTGTAACACCCTCAGCCTCTGCTTCATAAGTAAGAACGATACGGTGACGCATTAGCTCCTTAGCGATGTAAGCAACATCCACAGGTGTCACAAAATCTTTCCCACGCATAAATGCCATCGCCTTCACAGCTTTAAACATATCTATACTTACACGAGGACTCGCACCAAACTGAATAAAATCTTTAATCTCATCTAAACCATAATCACTAGGATTTCTTGTTGCATTTACAAGCTCTATCATATACTCTTCAACTTCTGCATCGACATGGATAGAAGCTATCTCTTTTTTAAGTGTATCTAAATCTTCAGAAGTTAAAACAGCACTTATAGCTTCAAACTCTCCGCTAGAGATACGACGCGCTATCTCTAACTCTTCTGTTTTAGTATTATAATCTACTACAAGTTTGAGCATAAAACGATCAAGCTGTGCCTCTGGAAGTTGGTAAACACCCTCTTGTTCTACAGGGTTTTGTGTAGCCATTACAAAAAATGGTGGATCGAGTTTAAATGTTGTATCACCTAAAGTCACTTGCTTCTCTTGCATCACCTCAAGAAGGGCTGATTGTACCTTAGCTGGAGCACGGTTAATCTCATCTGCGAGCAGAAGGTTTGTAAAGATTGGACCTTTTTTGATTTTAAACTGATTGTTTTGTGGATCATAAATCTCAGCACCTAAGATATCTGATGGGAGTAAGTCGGGAGTAAACTGCGCACGCTTAAAGTTAAGCCCAAGTGCTTTTGAGAGAGCATTTACTGTTGTCGTCTTTGCAAGACCAGGAACACCCTCTATAAGAATATGCCCTTCACATAAAAGAGCAATCAAAAGAGAATCTATCATCTTCTCCTGCCCCACAACTACCTTTGCTACTTCTTTTTTTATATTTTCTATTTTACTTATCATATGTATACCTCTTATAATATTTTCTTGTTATTAGAAGTATATTCTCTTGCAGTAAATAGTTATGAAATGCTTGGTAAATGCTTGTTAAATGGAGATACCTAAAATCTTATCTATACCCTCTTTTTGAATCATCGCATTCAATTTTATGATAACACTCTGCTTGGCAATAGCAAAACCTTGAGACGATTGCCCTGTAATGTTGAGAACATTTGAGCCAATGATAGTTCCTCTATAATCTTTTGTCACTATCTTTATCTCAGTTCTTGCTAAAGTAAATCCGTACGCATTCGCTTTTTCTATCTTTGCGTTTATAAAAATAGTAAAATGAAATTTTCCCCTCCCTTTTTTTATACTAAAGTGTTTTTGACTCAAACCCTTAGAAAAAGAAGCTATAAGATAGTTTCCTGCGTTATTCGCAGTGAGAGAAAATCTAATATTTTGTGCTAAACTTTGGTACTTAGAACTTATAATCTGTGTTTTACGAATATACTCACTTGCATCAAAATTTTCATCAAGACTATTCATAACTAGGAGCTTGTTTTGTATAGATTTAAAAGACTCTTTTTTACGCTTATAGTAGGCAAGTTGTTTTAATGCATCAACACGAGATAAAGAGTTTTCTTCTTGGCTTATTGTAAAAAACTTTTGGTCTAACTCTTTTTTCATAGCAATGAGGAGTTTCTTTTTATTTGATTTTACGAGAACAGCATATCTTTTAAAACCAAGTGCTTTGGAGTGTGCTATGGAGTAGTTACTTATGCGTATTTTTTGGACATCACTCTGTACATCATTATTATAAGTCGCATCAACACTATTCACTCTTCCCTCTTTAACAACTGTGTTTGCATGAAATGACGAAGAGACCGAAACACTCAGTGTTGCCACCATTGCAGTCAGAGCTTCAGCAACCGCCTCTTTTTGGCTCTTTCCCTCACCAAGTGCATACAAGTCAGTAGCCGTCGATTTTGGAGGATGTATATACCAAGAGGGTAATTTATCCTCTTTTGCAACAACAACTCTTTTCTGAGCACCACAACCAACTACTAACATGAGTGTTAATACTAATAATATATATCGCATTCTGAAGTACCTTATCTGTTTATCTGTTCTCTTGTCTGTTGACGCTGAGAGATGAGTCTATCTATTCGTGTAACCGCTTCATTTATCTCTTCTACTGGTTTTACCATAAGGTTGTCTGCATACTCATAGTACTCTTTTGCCTCTTTGAGTTTTCCTCTGGCTTCACTTATAACCCCAAGATTATAAAAAGGCACATAACTTTGAGACTTTGTTGTATCAACTAACTTCAAAAAGAGTTTTTCAGCCTTGTCATAACGATTTTGTTCAATATACTCTAGTGCCACTTTTAACAACTCTTCTTGTTTATCATTATACTCTAAATCGGGTTCTTCTAAAAGGGAAACTTCAAAATGTCTATAGTGTGGTGTAAGTTTAAAGGTAAACTCATTTGCCATTTTTATTGCAAGTTTCTGACCCGCTATCTCTTTTGAAGGAAGAGCATTAGAGTCATCTGAACAGTGTTCATAGTTTGCGTTTTTACTCAAAGTATCTGCAAAAATAATATCGCCCTTTGTTACATCTGTGATGCGAACTTCAGCAGAAACCCCTACAACTCTTTTTTGACACCTAACACTATATGTAACTAACTCTTTACATTTTAAATCTTTACAACGCACGCGTTCCTCATAAAAATAACTATCTTGAGAAGAAAGAGGGTTCACATTTCCACTAATAATAGCTTGCGCACCAATAAGATGCCCTATCTCTGTTGCAGTTTCAGTATCTACTAAACCACTATTTTGTATCTTCTGCTCTTCAATAATTTTCTCAAAATCTTGCCTACTAACCATAGTAAAATATTTTTTATTATCTATCTTAAATCCTGCGAGATTTGCTTCTATCTTATTTGATAAGCCTACCCGATCATTTTTAAACCTTGTAACTGTGATTTTTTTAGTATAAGCAACTCTATCCACTTGCGCGGGTTCTAAAGCCTTCATTTGTACCTTTTGAGCACAAGCACTAAAAAACAAACTTATTAATATAAAAATAAACATAATACTTTTTTGCATTTTAAAACCTATTTATTGATTTAGACAATTATAGTTTATTCGTAATTAATCCTCTATTAATGGTGGAATAATAGCTATATTTCTCTCATATTTATAAATTTTGTAATTCTTTACTATTTATCTTGACAAACAAAATCTTTTTGTCTATAATTTCGACCTCTTAACAAATAAGAGACAATAAGTCTTGTTAGCTCAGCTGGTAGAGCACGTCACTTTTAATGATGTGGCCGATGGTTCGAATCCATCACAGGACACCATATTTTGTTTATTTGTACCTCAGTTTAAAGATCACTTACTAAATGTAAGCTTCACTTTAATCTTCAGCACAACTAAATCAAAAACAACTTACACAGTGGCCCCGTCGTCTAGCGGTTAGGATCCATGGTTTTCATCCATGTTACAGGAGTTCAATTCTCCTCGGGGTCACCACTTCATACACCTTTAAACTCCCTATTTTACGATACTTCAACCTTTAAGTTTTCTCTAGGTCACACTTTGGGTCACATTTCTTATTAATTTTCTATATATTACTGCCCTACTCTTTCCCTCAGACTGACTACTTCATAAACCTATACATTATGTTATATTTGTATATTAAACAGGTGGAGCAATTGGCTAGGACTTATTGACAAGTTTTTTCTACTCTGAAACAAGTCTGATTAACTACCAGACTGTGTGAAGTAATTAAGGCTAGGACTTCGGTCTTAGCCTTTTTTTTTGCCATATTTTTATGGTTGGTTTGTGTGTGGGAACTTCACACTAGCAGTATCCCTTAACGCTACCTTTCAACTTACTTTCAAAAAATTGTACTTATTTCTTGAATTGGGGATTAAATTGGCGCCAAATTATTCTGAGATATGTATAAACTCTCTCTCTGAAATAAAACCAAACCATGTTGCCTTAAGCTCTGCAGCTCCAGCTTTTTTTCCTATAATTGTATCGTGTGTTATAAAATCTGCGAAACTAGGAGCTAAGCTCTCTAAGGTTGCAAAAGGGGTTATCTCTTCTAAAGTGTGATCATCATAAACAACCGTTACCTCAAATTGAACAGTTTCATTGATATCTATAGTAATATTATTGGGAGTAATTTGAACATTTTTTACACTCTTATTCTCTATATTAATATTGGCATTACTTGATACTGTTCCATCTGTAGCCGTAATAATTGATGAACCTATAACTTTTGCTTTAGCATATCCAAAAGTGTTAATATCGACATTAGTGTTGTTACTCGTCCATATTACACTACTAGTAATATCCTCTTGTGTTCCATCACTATTATGCTTCATAGCTTTGAAATTCCCCTCTGCATTTAGAGGCACTGTTACACTCTGTGGAAATACTTCAATTGTATAGGATATTGGTTGAGGAACTACATGTATAAATTCTCTTTCACTTTTAATTCCATCATATGTAGTAGTAAGTTCAGCTGTACCCTCATGTCCTCCGTGAAGAATATTTTCACTATCAGCTATCGCTATATCAGGATTTAGACTCTGTATGAGAACCTGATCGCTTACATCTTTTTGAGTAAAATCTTCATAGATAACAAATACTCTATATTGCATCTCTTCATTCTCAAAAATGGTTTCATTATTTGGTGTTATCTGAACAGATTTTATAGTTTTCCCAACAACTGTAACAGAAGTAGGATCACTTATTTTTGATTTATATGAAGCAGTGA
>JALSUU010000231.1 GCA_027071075.1 Sulfurimonas sp.
GTGATTCAGTCCTCAATCAAATGTTTAATAAAATGAACATTGACAAGGTAGCAATGGAGCTAGATGTTAAAAGTTTAAGTGAAAAATTTCCTCAATCTTCAAGTGTAAATAAAGAGAACATTCGACTCTCAAAGAGTTTTGTTCAAACTTTGGAAAATGGAGCAGGGTTGATGACGAAAAATGGAGATAGTTATTTAGCAGTAGATACCTATATCTTAGCAAATTTAAAAATAGAACCTTTTGCTACACTATTACCAAAGTATGTAGATGTAATGGAACTCACTAAAAATCTTGAAGCAACTCGTGGTGGTGCTAAAATAGATTCTCAAAGTGCAGATGAGACATTAGAATCACTTGATAAGTATGGAATTGATTTAACAAAAGAGGCAGCTGCGGGTAATTTATCACCAGTTATTGGAAGAGATGAAGAGATAACTCGTATGATGCAGATTTTGATAAGAAAAACAAAAAATAATCCTATGCTATTGGGTGAACCGGGGGTTGGTAAAACAGCACTTGTTGAGGGTTTAGCACAAAGAATTCAGAGTGGAAATGTTCCAACATCTTTGCAAAATAAACGAGTAGTGGCTCTTGATATGTCTGCACTCATTGCAGGGGCTAAATACCGTGGAGAGTTTGAAGATAGACTCAAAGCAGTTATAGATGAAGTAAAAGAGAATGGAAAAATCATACTTTTTATAGATGAAATTCATACTATTGTTGGTGCTGGGGCATCTGAGGGAAGTATGGATGCAGCAAATATCTTAAAACCTGCTCTTGCTCGTGGTGAACTGCACACTATAGGTGCAACAACACTCAAAGAGTATAGAAAATATTTTGAAAAAGATGCAGCACTACAAAGACGTTTTTTATCGATTACTTTGGATGAACCAACAGTAAATCAATCACTTCAAATTCTTCGTGGAATTAAAGAACGATTAGAGACTCACCATAATGTAACTATTACAGATAGTGCTTTAGTTGCAGCAGCACGGCTGAGTGATAGATATATTGCAGATAGGTTTTTACCAGATAAAGCGATTGACCTTATTGATGAAGCAGCAGCAGAACTTAAAATGCAGATAGAGTCTGAGCCAAATGTTTTAGCTTCTGCAAAAAGAAAACTCTCAGAACTTATGGTAGAAAAAGAGGCACTCAAGATGGAAAAAACTCCATCAAATGAGAAGCGTCTTGTTGAGATAGAAAAAGAGTTGGCTGATGTAGAGGAAGAGGTGCGACATCTTGAAGCACAATTCAATACTGAAAAAGAGGTCTTTGAAAAAATATCGACTATTAAAGGTGATATTGAGTCAAAACGACGTGAAGCTGAAGTGGCAAAAAGTAGTTCTGATTTTAATCGTGCTGCTGAAATAGAGTATGGAGAGATTCCAAAACTTCTTGAGGAAGAAAAAAGTATAAATGCTAATTGGGATACACTGCAATCAGAGGGAACACTGCTTAAAAATAGTGTAGATGAAGACTCTATCGCTTCTGTTGTTTCACGCTGGACACATATCCCTGTAAATAAAATGCTTCAAACTGAGCAGACAAAAATTCTTCATGTAGAAGATGAGTTAAATAAAGATGTGATTGGACAAGAAAAAGCAACCCATGCAGTTGCTCGTGCAATTAAAAGAAATAAAGCAGGTCTAAGTGATGCGAACTCTCCTATTG
>JALSUU010000232.1 GCA_027071075.1 Sulfurimonas sp.
AAGTAGAATTTGCATTTTTACACTTTTTTATTTAAGATAAAGCATTTTATGTTCCAAAAAATAGAAATAATTGACACTATTTGATATAGGATAGTAATTCAATAAAATTTAATCTTTAAAAAGATACTATGTGTGATTATTAATTTATATTAAAGGTGGTTAGAGATGGGGAAGATACTTATTGTAGATGATTCTAGTCTTATTCGTTCAGTTGCATCAGAGGCAGCGAAGGAAGCAGGGCATGAACCTGTAGTGGCAGAAAATGGTCAAGAAGGGTTAAATAAGCTCAATGAGCATACTATAAATTTAATCTTTAGTGATGTAAATATGCCAGTTATGGGTGGACTTGATATGGTAGAGCAGATAAAGCAAAATGAAGCTTATAAGTTTATCCCTATCATTATGCTAACAACAGAATCAAATCCTGACTTAAAAGCAAGAGGGCAGGCTCTTGGCGTAAAAGCATGGATGTTAAAACCTTTTAATAAAAAGAAGTTTTTTATGGCAGTAAAAAAACTCATAGCATCATAAAAGGCTTATAATGATTTTAGAACAAGAGGAATTAAATATCTATGAGGTTGAAAAACTGCATCAAGTACTATTAGAACTCTTTAAAGAGGATGCCGTTATCATAGATTTACAAAACGTAAGAAAGCTAGATATGAGTGTGATTCAGCTTTTTGTTGCAATGAAAAAGAGTTGTGAAGAGAATTCCAAAAAATTTGAACTCCTTAATATTAATCCTGAAGTCTTGGAAATAATTAAAAATTCAGTGACACAAGATGCTTTAGGAGTGAGATTATGAATGCAGATTTAGAACTTTTTTGCGACGATGTAGATGAACAACTTACATTTATGGAAAATGCGCTTATCTCCATGCAAGAGAATGGGGAAGATGAGGAGAGTATAGGTGCGCTTTTTCGCTCTATGCACACCATAAAAGGTACAGCAGGTATGTTTGAGTTTAATGCCGTTGTCTCGTTTGCGCATACAGCTGAAAATCTTTTAAGTGAGGTGCGCGATGGTAAGGTAGCACTTACAGAAGATATGATAGATACTTTTTTAGAGGTAAAAGATTATGTGCAAAAGCTTGTAGATTCTGCTGTAAATGAAACTCCTTTAGCCGATGCTGATACACAAAAAGTAGCAGAGCTAATGAAGATTTTAAAGTCTATGCTCTCAACAGCTTCTACAGATGAGAGTAGTGCAGAAGTTGACTCTGTTGAAGAGTTGAGTGATGATGCAGATTCTGGCGAAGCTTTATGGCATATCTCTATTCGCTTAAAACCAAGCTTTTTTACAAGTGGCATGGATATTATTAATATGTTAAGCTTTTTTACTCTTTTAGGAGAGCTAAAAAAAGTAGTGTTTATAGATAGACATATACCAAATATTGAAGAGATTAATCCTACCCAAGCTTATGTTGGGTATGAAATTCTTTTCTTTACAGACTCCCCTTATGTAGAGATAGAGGAGATATTTGAGTTTGTTATAGATGATGTCGAGCTGCATATTTTTAAAGCTAATGATGAAGATATGCTAAAAGCACTCTTAGAAAATTCTGATGCTGTAGAAGATTTAGAAGAGTTACTTACAAAGAATGCATTTGAAAATGTTCTGGCACTTCAAGAAGTTTCTAAGCAGGTAGAAGAAGTTCCTAAAAAAGAGGCAACTATACAAAAGACAATACCCAAAAAACAGGAGAAGAAAAGCTTTTCTCTAAGAGTTGATTCAAGTAAAATAGATCAGTTAATTAATCAGATTTCAGAGATGGTTATCGCTAATGCTAAAGTTTCACAAAGGGCTGCTGTATTTAAAGATAATGAATTGAATGAAGCGGCTACAATACTGAGTGATATGTTAGAAGAAGTACGAACTGGAGTTATGAATATTCGTATGGTTCAAGTGGGAGATAGTTTTAACAAGTTTAAAAGAATCGTTCATGATGTAGCAAAAAAAGTAAACAAAGAGATTGATTTTGAGATTATAGGTGGTGAGACTGAACTTGACAAGATGGTTGTTGAGAAGATTTCAGATCCTCTGATGCATATGTTGAGAAACTCTATTGATCATGGTATAGAGATGCCTGATGAGAGAGAGGCACTTGGAAAAAGTAGAGAGGGGCGTGTAACTTTAAAAACATACCCTGATGCGGGAACAATTGTTATTGAGATCAGTGATGATGGCAAAGGTCTTCCAAAAGAGAAAATTCTCGAAAAAGCTATTGCAAACGGTATTATCAATGAAAATCATAATTTGAGTGATAAAGATATATACAATCTTATTTTTGCAGCTGGATTATCTACAGCCGAAGAGGTATCAGATATCTCAGGTCGTGGTGTGGGTATGGATGTTGTGAAGCGAAACATCGAAAGTCTTCGTGGAATGGTAGAGATTGATTCTCGCCCTGGAGAAGGTTCTCTCTTTACAATTCGTCTGCCACTTACTTTGGCTATCATTGATGGATTTTTAGTCCAATCAGGAAATACCAAATATATCATCCCTTTAGAGATGATCCAAGAGTGTTTAGAGTTGGATGATCATTATAAAGAGGAGATGGCTGGAGATGAGTTTATAAATCTAAGAGATTATATGCTTCCACTGCTTGATATCAGAAGTAATTTTAATGAAATAGATTCAAAAAGTAAAAGGGAGAATGTTGTTGTTGTTCGTTATGGTGAATATAAGATGGGATTAATGGTTGATGAACTCTTTGGTGAGTTTCAGACAGTTATAAAACCTTTAGGAAAGGTTTTTGAAAATGTTGCTGGGATTAGTGGTGGAACAATTTTAGGAAGTGGAGAGATAGCTCTTATCTTTGATATTCCAAAACTTATAGAAGAAAAAATTAAAAATTAAAAAAAGGAAGTGAAAATGTCAAAAGTAAAATTAGATTTAAAAGAGTTAGGTATTGAGAAAGAGGATGTTTTGAAGTATTTGAAACTGGGTTTAGAGAGTGAGAGTAAACTTCAAGAGTTTAAAGCTGAGACAAGAGAGGTGGCCAACCTAGTAGCAAGAGGGAATCTTGATGCCGGTATTGATAAGAATAAATATGATGGAATTTTATCTGAAATTGCAGAAGATATTAATGCCTTGACAGATATATATGAAGGATTTATGTATGAATTACCTATCCCTGTTTTAGCATTTGACAAAAATTTTACTGTGCAGTGGGGTAATAAGCTTGCAGAAAATATCACTATGAACTCTAAAGGTGGTATGGTTGAGAAAAAATGTTATGACATGATGCATGCAAAAGATTGTAAAACTGCAGGGTGTGCTTGTGATGTAGCCATGAGAACTGATAGAATGGCAGATAGCTCTTGTCAAGCAAAACCATCTGGTGTAGATAGAGATTTAGATATTAAGTATTATGGAAGTCCTCTTAAAGATCTTGATGGAAATATTGTTGGTGCTTTTGAGTATATTATAGATGAAACTGCAACACATGATAAGATTAGAGATATAGATAAAACAGTACAACAACTAGAAAAGCTTGCTGAAGATATTAAGATAGTGGGTGCTAAAGTGGAAGTTGGAGATTTAAAAGGAAGAGTCCCATTTGAATATCTTGATGAAAAATTCCAACCTATTGCAACAGTTGTAAATGATACTTTAGAGACAGTTGATAAGGCATTTGCAGATACTATCTTTGGATTGAATGCACTGCAAAATGGTGAGTTTGATGCACGAATTACAACAGAGTATCAAGGTGATTTTGATGTTGTGAAGCAGGCTGCAAATGATACAGCTGCGAAACTGGGGGCACTATTAAGTAATTACCAAGCTGGATATGCAGAGATAGAGAAAGGAAATGTTAAAGCAAGAGTAGACACTGAGGGATTTGAAGGTGACTACTTAAAGCTTGTTGCCGTTGTAAATGATACTTTAGAGACAGTTGATAAGGCATTTGCAGATACTATCTTTGGATTGAATGCACTGCAGAATGGTGAGTTTGATGCACGAATTACAACAGAGTATCAAGGTGATTTTGATGTTGTGAAGCAGGCTGCAAATGATACGGCTGCGAAACTGGAAACACTACTGAGTAATTACCAAGCTGGATATGCAGAGATAGAGAGAGGAAATGTTAAAGCAAGAGTAGACACTGAGGGATTTGAAGGTGACTACTTAAAGCTTGTTGCCGTTGTAAATGATACTTTAGAGACAGTAGATAAGGCGTTTACAGATACGATTTTTGGACTCAATGCTTTAGAGAATGGAAACCTCTCAGAGAGAATTACAACTGAGTATCAGGGAGATTTTGACAGAGTAAAACAGGCTGCAAACAATACAGCTGCAACGCTTCAAGCGCTCTTCGCTGAGGCTGGAGATACTTTAGAAAAAATGAGTGACGGTGATATTACTGCAAGAATTAAAAATGATTTTGTGGGTGATTTTGTAATGATTAAGAGTGCTACAAACTCTTTTGCAGAGAAGCTCCAAACGATAGTTGGGCGTATTAACAGTGGTGTTACAGAGATTAGTACAGCCTCAACTCAGGTAAGTGCATCATCACAATCACTCTCTCAAGGTGCAACAGAACAAGCAAGTTCACTTGAAGAGACAAGTGCTGCACTAGAAGAGATGAGTGGAAGTGTTGCAGAGTCTGCAAAAAATGCACAAAAAACAAATGAGTTGGCAGAGGATGCTTCTTCTATGTCTATTAATGGTGGGGATGCTGTAACGAAGACAGTTGATGCTATGAAAACTATTTCAGAGAAAATCTCTATTATTGAAGATATTGTCTATCAAACAAACCTGCTTGCACTCAACGCAGCCATAGAAGCGGCTCGTGCAGGTGAGCATGGTAAAGGCTTTGCCGTTGTTGCCGCAGAGGTGAGAAAACTAGCACAAAGAAGTCAAATAGCAGCACAAGAAATCAGTGAAATTACAACAGATAGTGTAAAAGTTTCAGAACAAGCAGGTCAGCTTATAGGGGATGTAGTACCAAAAATCCAAGAAACAGCGAACTTGATAAAAGACATTTCCAATGCTGCAAAAGAGCAAGATATAGGTCTCTCTCAAATCAATACAGCTATGACAGAGCTTGACCAAGTAACACAAACAAATGCAGCAACTTCTCAAGAGATGGCAAGTGCAAGTGAAGAGTTAAGTGGTCAAGCTGATGCCTTAGCACAGATGATGACATTCTTTAAAACAGCACAAACTGATATGTTTGCATCACAAGATTTAGGTGGAGGAGCAAATCAAGCACTACCTTCTTCAGGAGGGCAACAGCTTGAAAATAAAAAACAAAATAGCAGCGGTGCCTTAGATCTTCGTGATTTTGATAGATACTAGAGTCTGTTATGCCAATATCTGAAAATGGATTAAAAAAAGATACCAAAAATAAGCAGGAACAGTATCTGCTTTTTTTGGTTGGGGATGTTTTGTATGCTATTGAAGCCCTAAAGGCAAGGGAAATAGTAGAATACACAAGCATTACAAAAGTACCAATGATGCATCCTTATGTAAAAGGTGTTACAAATATCAGAGGAAGTATTGTTCCTGTTGTAGATTTATATGAAAGGTTTGGTTTTTCAGAGACAATTGTAGGCGATAAAACATCTATAGTAGTAGTAAATCATATAGACGCAGATGATGAAGCAGTGCAGATTGGTATTATTATTGATGAAATATATGAAGTTGATGTTATAGAGAACGAACATCTAAAAGAGGCACCGAAGTTTGGTTCAAAAATTAATCCAGATTTTATTTTAAAAATGGCGAAGTATAAAGATGGGTATATTTCTATTTTAAATACGGATACTATCTTAGATATTGAAGAACTTTCAAATTTGTAAGCATAAAAGAGATGAAATGCAAGAAAAAAACAGTAAAAAATTAAATAGGCGAAGAGAAGAGATTGATGAGTTAGACTTGGTAGCACTTGTAAGTGCCAATGCAAATGATACGAGTCAGTATCTTATTTTTGAGGGAAGTGATGGGCAGTATTATGCTAAAA
>JALSUU010000233.1 GCA_027071075.1 Sulfurimonas sp.
TAAAAGAGTACAGATACAAATAGTTTAATTAAGATTCTCAGGATAAAAATGAATGATATGATGTAAACAATTTATAGATATACAGTTTTTAGACATATTATGCTATGATTTCATGTTAAAATTTAATAACTTATGGAACTCCAAATGATGCGTCTCAAAAACTCCCCCCCCCTTTCTCGCTTTAAAAGTCTAAAGTATTTACTACTTTTATGTATAACAATACTATTTCTCTCTTGTGCTGATGCAGGTGAAGACCAAGTTGTTGATGAATTTTCAACAGTTACACTAGATGCTTCACTTAGTGCTGATGGCGAAAGTGAAAAAGTCTTAAGTTATCTTTGGACTCAAGTGAGTGGTCCGAGTGTGGAGTTATCTAACAGTCATAGTGTTCAGGCTACATTTATTGCTCCTGATGTAAAAGAAGCAACACTTTTAGTGTTTAGCGTACTCACTAAAGAGAGTTATGGAATATCTAGTTTTGATTCATCTGATACTGTTAGTATTAAAGTACTTCCAACAACCCAAGAGACACCAGATGTTAATACTTCAAACTTAGACTTTACAAGCTTTGGTAATAACTATACAAAAAATATACCATCAAATGCCACTTTAGATAAATATGATGCAGATCTTTTTTCGATGATAACAGGGAAAATTCTAGCTGAGGATGGTTCAGCCCTGAGTGGTGTAAGTGTAACTTTTAAGAATAATGCTCAATATGGAAGTGTTGTAAGTGATAGTAGTGGAAAATATACTCTCCCTACTGAGGGTGGTAGTCGATACACTTTGCGCTTCACAAAAGAAAACTATACGACTGTTGACAGAAAATTTACAGCACCTGCTCAAGACTGGAAAGTCATAGACACAATCACAATGTCACAAGTTGATACTAAAACAACTCATATTGACTTTAAACAGCCTCAAGTTCAACTCCATAGCTCAACACCTTACTCTGACAACAGAGGAACCCGTGCGACTACCTTAGTTTTTGATGGTGTTAAGAAAGCAACTGTAACTTCACCTGATGGAACAAGCAGAGAGCTCACAAGTATTACTGTTCGTGCAACTGAGTTTAAAACAGCACAGTCAATGCCTTCTGATTTACCAACACATAGTGCATACACTTTTTGTAGTGATATTAAAGTTGATGGTGTAGCTGATGATGAAAACATCACATTTGATGCACCCATTATTATGTATGTAAAAAACTTTTTAGGTTTTGAAGTAGGAACAGTTGTGCCTATAGGTTATTATGATAGACAACTTGGAAAATGGATTGGTAGTGAGAACGGTGCTATTGTTATGCTACTCGACCTTGATGGTGATGGTGTTATTGATGCACTGGATAGTAATGGAAGTGGTACACCTAATGACATGAATGGGGATGGAGACTTTAAGGATGAAGTCGCTGGAATAAAAGATGATTCTGCTTACCAAGCTGGTACTACTTATATGCGAGGTAGCTTAACTCATTTTACTCCCTATGATTATAATTGGCCAATTGATATTAAAAAACCAAAAAAACCAAAGATAGAAAAAGAGGAGCCTGAAGATGAAGACTCCTGTAGTATTAATTCTTATGTAACACTCAAGTCACATGTTTTTCATGAAGATGTTTCTGTTGCTGGGACAGGTTTAACTCTTCACTATACTAGTAAAAGAGTAGATGGATATAAACAGCTCATCTCTGTAAATATACCTAAAAAAGAGCTTTTAACAACAGTTCACTTAGAAATCGCTGGAAGAACTTATGAAGTCAATGCAACAAATAGTGCAGAGTTTATTTGGGATGGACTAGATGCATTGGGGAATGTAGTAACATCTGATGTAAGGGCAAAGGTCAAAATAGCTAAAGCTGGGGGTGAATCCCTAAGCGATATAACTTACTATACTACACATGCCGGTTATATTGCATGGAACACAACAGGTGTTCTTCCTACAAATGTTATTGCAAGAGCAAACACTTCTGTAGGTATAAACGGTAATAGCGGAACTTACATCTCTTGGAGTGATGAAAGTATTTTAAATATTAAACTAGAAGAGAAGTCAAATACTCAAAATGCTATAGCAAATGGTTGGGATCTCTCAAATACCCAAAAAGCCCGCAAAAGCTTTATCTTAAAAGGAGATGGAACTACTAGTTCTAAAGAACAAATCAATCAATATACATTAAGTGATGTTTTAGATTTAAAAACGATTACAGCTCTGAGCTTAGATAGTAATTTAATTGCTCCTATCATCTCTGATGCTATGGGAAATATTTATATAAATGATTATGAAAACAGTAAAATTTTTAAACGAGATATAAATGGAACAGTTACAATCATCGCAGGAACAGGAGAAGCTGGTTATTCAGGTGATGGAGATAGTGCAACAAAAGCAGAGATAAATAAACCGATTGCTTCTGCATTTGATAAAGAGGGAAATTTTTATTTTTCTGATTCTGAAAACAGCAGAATCAGAAAAATTGATACCACTGGAATAATTACAACTATAGCAGGAACAGGAGAAGAAGGTTTCTCAGGTGATAATGGGTTTGCAACAGATGCACAAATAAGTAATTTTATTATTTCTATAGCATTTGATAGTGATGGTAATCTATACTTTACAGATGATTATAGAATACGAAAAATTGATATGAATGGAATTATTACAACATTTTTTAAAGATGAAAATGATGTTTCAAATATAATATCAGCTTTAATGATTGACCTTGAAGATAATATTTATTTCTCTAGGGAGGATGCCTCTCTAAAAAGAATAGCTCCTGATGGTAGTGTATCTACTATTTTTAAAACTAACCCAAATTTGGATAATAGTTCTTACGATAATATTGAAGAACCTTTAAAAGTAAATCTCACATACAATTTAGTAGAAGATGCTTACGGAAGTATCTATTTTGTTGATGTATTCAATAGTCGTATCCGTAAACTAGATAAGGCTGGAAACTTAACAACACTACTTCAAAATGGAGAAGGAATACAAAATGATGATTTTACAGAAGGCTTCTTTTGGATTGCCAAAGCACCAAACAAAGCTTTTTATGTCATCAACCTTCAAGGTGTTATACAACTTATGAAAGTTTCGTCTATTTTCCAAATTTTAGATTTAAAAAGTGAAGAAAAGTACTTCAAAAATTCTAACAACACAGCTGAAGTTTTTAACACACAGGGGAGGCACCTTCGCACTATAGACCTCATAACTCAAAAAACTTTAGAAGAGTTTTTCTATGATGATAAAGGTCGTTTAACAAGTTTTAAAGATCAATTTGACAATGTTACAACTATTAGCCGAGACTCTAGTGGTGTCGTCACACAAATCACTGCACCAAATGGACAAGTTACAAACTTAAGTATCGATGCAGATGGAAACTTACTAGATGTTACTTATGAGGATAATTCTAACTATACATTTACCTATGATGAAAATAGTTTAATGCAAAGCGAAATAGAACAAAATGGTAATGTTCACCGAAACATATTTGACAGTAATGGGCGTATACTAAAAGAGATAGATGCGACAGAAGCAGAGTGGTTGTTTGCTAAAATAAGTGATGATATTTTTACACAGTACTCTATCACAAAACCTGAGGGTGAACTTAGTTTATTCAAAGACTATAGAAGTTCATTAGGCTTTATAAAGTCAGAAGTTACCTATCCAAGTCAAGATATAGTGACAACAGAGTCATCAACAGATGGACTCTCTCAAACTACTGTTGCAAATGGTGTAAAAACAACTCTTTCCTTTGCTATGGATGCAACTTCAAACAAGAAAGCACTCCTCTCAAAAACAACACAAATGCCAAGTAAATTAACAAGTCAAACAACAGTGAAAACAAGCCATGATGGCAACTTCACTTATGTAACTTCTACAACAGAAGTTACTACGACTAATGATAAGGTGACCACAAGTACCATAGACTATGAAACAGGTACAAAAACTCTCACAACCCCAATGCAAAAAGTTTATACAAGTAAGTACGACATTCAAACCCGTCTACCATTAAGTAGTCAGTTTGCCAACATAGAAGCGGCTCACTACATTTACAATGATAAAGGCGATCTTGTGAGTGAAAAAACAGGAGAAAGAGAAGTATTTTACACCTATGATGCAAAAGGAAACATAGAAACCTACACAGATGCACTAGGTAAAACTACCTCATACGAATACGACATCATGGACAGACTCGTAAAAGTAACACACCCTAATCTAGTTACTGAACTTTTTGAGTATGACAATAACTCTAACCTAGTAACACGGACTACGCCAGCAAGTCATAACTTTACTTTTAGCTATGATGCAAACGATAAAAGAGCAAGCCTAAACTCACCACTAGATAAAAAGATAGTCTATACCTACAACAAAAACAGAAAAATCAGTAGCATACTCAAGCCAAGCAATAAAGAAGTCGTTTACAACTATGTAAACGATAGAGTAGATACCATCGTAACAGATGAAGCAAGTACTTCTTACACATACTACTTCGCAAACCAGATAAAAAGTATAGTTCAAAACGCTGAAGCATTTAACTACACTTATGATGGTAGTCTACTAACAGAGATAAAACAAAGCGGTATCTTAAATGCGGATATTATATTTACTCATAACAAAGATTTTTTAGTAACATCTACAAGCTATGCAAATAAAACATACAGTTATGAGTATGACCAAGATTCTCAACTCATAAAAAGTGACACATTCACACTCACAAGAGATGCAACAAATGGTTTACTCACAAGTATACAAGATGGTGTGCTCTCAAAAACAATTGCATACAATAGCTATGCAGAACTACTAAGCATAAGTGATGATACATTTGCATTTGAACTCACTCGTAACAAACTAGGACGCATTACAAGTAAAGTAGAAACACTTGGAGGTGTTGCTCATACATTTGACTACACTTATGATGCAAGAGATAGACTCATAGAAGTAAAAAAAGATAATGCACTCGCAGAAGAGTACACTTACGACAGTAACTCTAACCGTGCTTCTGCAACTAAAAATGGTATACACACAAATGCTTCATACACACTAGATGACCAACTAGAAGTATATGGAGATAACACTTATAGATATGATGCAGATGGATACTTAGTAGAGAAAACAACTCCACAAGAGACTACAGGCTACACTTACAACACACTAGGAGCATTAACAAGTGTAACAACTCCAACTAAAACAATCATCTACCACCTAAACGCTAACAACCAAAGAGTAGCTAAAGAGGTAAATGGAGTGATAATAGAGAAATACCTATGGGCTAATCTCACAACACTACTAGCTATCTATGACAAAGATGACAACTTAGTTCAAAGATACAACTACACAGAGAGTAGAACACCAACAAGCATGACAATGAACAATGAAACATACTACCTACACTACGACCAAGTAGGAACACTAAGAGTAGTTACCGACAAGAACAAAAACATAGTTAAAGAGATAAGTTATGACACTTATGGTAATATACTCTCAGAAAAAAACCCAAGCTTTACAGTAGCATTTGGGTTTGGTGGTGGACTTCGTGATAGAGATACTAACCTAGTTCACTTTGGATATAGAGAGTATGAACCGTACACTGGAAAGTGGACTGCTAAAGACCCTATTGACTTTAGTGGTGGTGATTCTAATCTTTATGGGTATGTTCTTGGGGATCCTGTTAATTTGGTGGATCCTGAGGGAAAAAATGCTGTAGTTGCAATCGTTGTGGAATTAGTACCAATTGTGCTTTTTTTAAATGAGTTTAAGACTATATATGACACAAAACTAGTTATTGCAAAAATATACAAGGAACAAATTAGACAAGCTTTTGATAATGGTGATATAAAACAGATGGAAATATATAAAGAAAAGCTAACAAAAATTCAAAAGGATGTCTTATATGAGTCGCTCAAAGCCTGCTTTTAAAAATTTAATATTTCTCATATTGATTATACTTATTTTACCAATGTTTATAGTAATT
>JALSUU010000234.1 GCA_027071075.1 Sulfurimonas sp.
TACAAACAGAGCTTATAGGAAAAAATCACAATATTATACGCGATAAATCCCTTTCAGATGCTGTTTTTAAAGATATGTGGCGTTCTATTCAAAAAGGGAAAGTATGGAAAGGGTTACTTTCCAATCGCGCAAAAGATGGCTCAATCTACTACACAGACTCTTCCATACTTCCTATGGTAAATGCACAAAATCAAATACAAGAGTATTTTTCCATTAGTCAAGATGTAACAAAACAAGTACTTGCAAATAAAAAGGTAAAGGAAAAAGAGAAACTTATCAAAGCTATTTTTGATAACCAAGATAGTATTGTTATATACGCTTCACCAAAGAAAGGGATGATAAGTGTCAATCAAAAACTCTTTGAGTACCTTAACTACAAAAACTTAGAAGCCTTCAAAAAGAAGCACACTTGTATATGTGATATTTTTTTAGAAGAAGAGGGCTATACCAATCCAAAAAAATATCCTAACTGGATTGATGATATAGCAAATCACACAGCAGAGACAAACAAGGCAAAAATACGCATCAAAGATGGGAGTGTTCATACTTTTAATCTCATCATTAAAAAGATAAATGGAGAGTATATCATCAACCTTTATGATATCACAAGCTTTGAAGAGGCACTTATGAAAGCCCACTCTTCAGAACAAGCAAAATCAATGTTCCTCTCTAATATGTCTCATGAAATTCGTACACCACTCAATGGTATTTTAGGATTTACAGATATTTTAACAAAAAAAGATTTAGATAAAGATATAAAAAAATATATAGATATCATCCACTCTAGCGGGAAAACTCTCCTCAATATTGTGAATGATATTTTGGACTTCTCAAAAATAGGGAGTGGTGAACTTACCTTATATAAAGCAGAAACAAATCTCTTTGTAGATATGGAAGCAGTAGTTGCAACTTTTGCCTCAGTTGCACGACAAAAGCATATAGAGTACTACACCTATATTGATCCAAATATTCCAAAAAAAGTTCTCTGTGATACACAAAGAATCAAACAAGTGATGAATAATCTCATCAGTAATGCTATGAAGTTTACTCCCTCGCATGGTTCAGTTGACCTTTCGATTCATCTCAAAAAGACTACAAACAAGCAAGCAAAAATTCTTTTTAGTATAAAAGACAGTGGTATAGGGATTGATGAGGAGAAGTTACCTACTATCTTTAAAGCCTTTTCCCAAGCAGATAACTCTATCAGTAGAGAGTTTGGAGGGACTGGGCTTGGTCTTGCCATCAGCAATAAATATATAAATATGATGGGCTCCTCCATTCAAGTACAAAGCAAAAAAGGAGAAGGAAGTCGATTTTCTTTTGTAATTGAACTCCCTATTGTCGATGCATCTCCTTCTTTGGTAAAACGATCTAATGTAGAGAATCTTTCCATTAATGTACTCTACCCGACAAACGAGGTTGAGTGTGCAATAAATGCAAATATAAGTACTTATATTGAAGCATGGGGCTGCCACTATAAAGAGGTGTATGATTTTAGAGAGATTAATGAGAGTTGTGATGTTTTTATCTTATGTGCAAAACTCTTTGATAAAAAAACCTGCTTGAATCTTCTCAAAGAATTTCCAAAACTGCAACTCATTTTCATAGAGGGAAGTGAAGAGGAGTTTAACTGTGAACATGAAAGATTTCATCTTCTAGAACAGCCCCTTACAGGTTCTGCACTCTTTGATAAACTTATTAGTTTTGCCACTACTCATGTACCCCTTAAAGAGGACTCTACACAAGAAGAGACGCCACAGTATCAAGGTAGAGTTTTAGTCGCTGAAGATAATGCAACAAACCAGATGCTTATCTCTATCATGCTTGAAGAGAGAGGCATAGATTATAGTATAGTAGAAAATGGTCAAGAAGCAGTCGATGCACTCAACTCTGATGAAAAATATAGTCTGACTCTGATGGATATAAATATGCCTATTTTAGATGGTTTAAGTGCTGTTAAAATTTTAAGAGAACAAAACTATAAGGGTTCCATTGTTTCACTCTCTGCTAATGTTATAGAGAGTGATATAAAGACATATTTAGAAGCAGGAGTGAATGAAACACTCAATAAGCCACTCGTTCCTCAAGAGCTTGATGCAGTCTTAAAAAAGTATCTACAAAAACAAAAAAACTCTCAGAACGATGCAATGGTATTTGATACAGTAAATATTGATAGAATTTCCAAAGAGTTATCTATTCCAAGTTCTACTATTGTCAAAAAACTTTTAGCTAGTTTTCAAAGAAGTGCTAAAGATATCATTCAAAAATTAGAGAGTAAAGGACTTGATGCAGAATTAGTACATAATATCAAAGGAATAAGTGGCAATCTTCGTTTTCATACTCTTTATAAACTTATCTCTGGGTATGAAAATGAGTTATCTCAATGGAGTAGAGAAGAAGAAAAGAGCTCTAGAGCAATTGTGATAAAGCATTTACAAAATTTAATAGATCAGATAGAATCACTTAACAAATAGCTGATTCATATCTGCATGTATTGCCATTCTACTTTATATATGAGCAGCAATAATCCGTAACAGTTTTAATCTTCAAATCAAAAGAGGAGGAAGCAGGGACACTGAAAGTCTCTGGAGTATTCAAAGTTTTCCAATCCTCTCCAGGAAGTTTCACATCAAGCTCCCCACTCATAATCTCCATAATCTCTGCATCATTTGTTCCAAAAGTATACTCACCTGGCATCATAATACCTAAAGACTTGATACTTCCATCACTAAACTCTAAAGTCCTACTTGTCACCTTCCCATCATAATAAATATTTGCCTCTTTTACAGCAGTTACATTTTCAAATTTGCTCATTGTTTTTCCTAGTTTTGTTTCATATATGATACCAAAAAATTATATAAAAAACTATTTTTACTCTGTTCTCTCAACTGAAATAGCACTTGCAGCACCACCATTAAATTCACCATTTCTCCCATGACAGAAGTTACAGTTAATTTGGTTTGCCTGATGCTCGTGAGTGTTTGGATAGTTTCCAGCAGTTTGATTATCATCTGCATGAACAATAACAGGAACAAAACTCTGTTGTAATTCTGAAACTGGCAGATTAAAGTTTTCACCTTTTCCCTTGCCTACACGAGCAATTTTTTCCGTTCCGTCTTTAAGCATGAACTTCATAGTGTATCCAACGGCTGTTTTAGTTCCATTACGATCTTCGTACATTTTTCCACTAGCAAAGCTGTGACAAAGCATACAGTAGCGTCCATGACAATGCAGTCCACCTTTATTGACTCTATTACCAGCAGGTGCTTCATTGCTAAGATTAACGAGGCTATCCTCTTTTGTCAAGTTTACTAAAAAAGCGTTCTCTGTAACTGTAGTATCATCTTTTGCGTATAGAACAATAGCTCCGTTGCTGTCTATCATCTCCTCATAGTAGCGTGAACTTTGCATAAAGCGTTGAAAATTGTAGTGAGCAATTTCCCCCATCGTAATACCATCTTCAAGAGGGTACTTTGGATCAATAGCTTTGAGTTTACCACCGCCATAATTGTCTGCATCGTCTATGCGAACATAAGCATACGGAGTATATGGGTAAGAAGATGCAAAGTTGAGTTTCCCCTCTTTAGCTGGTACGATTGCAGACCAAAAACTGTTATCACGGCATTGATGATTCTTCTCATCTTCAAAAATACAAGCTTGAAAATGCGTTGCACCCATATCATCAAGAGTATAAGTAACATAAAGGTACTGTTTTGCAATTCCGAAGTTCGTAATATACTTATGTCCCTTTGTCGCCGTCGTTTCTGAGAGGAGAATTGGAGTAGCAGTTGAGCCATCTTTACGAGCAGCTTCAATCAAACCATCAGTTCCAAAAAAGACCCACTCATCTGTAAAACCATGAAATTTTTCCGCTTTTGCATCACTTGAAATGGTATTTGCCTTTTTTGTCTCTACATCGTAACGAGAAATATTACCATTTTCAATCATGATTATGCTATTTCCAGAGAGTTGGTAGGGTGTTGCGTGTCCAACTTTTGGAGGGAGTTTCAATCCGATAAGTTCTTCAAGAGTATTGTCAGATTTATCGAGAGTATAACCGATACCATCAATAATCACTACGCCCTTACTACTGCCAACAAGGTCTCCAAGATAGGTAGGTGCTTTGAGTGCTGGAATAATGTCACTGCATGATGCCATAGTAAGTGAACAATTTTGGAGTTGACTTTGATTACTATCATAGACAATATAACCATTTACATCTTTTCCATAATCACTATACGACAAAGTAAGTAGCGTCTTATTCTCAAAAGGCAGTGGTGCATCTGATGCCCCCATATCTGCTGTTATAAGAATTTTACTGCCATTGATATCCTTAGCTTCAAGATACTCTTTTGATCCGAGATAAGGGATCTTTTTGTACCTAAAACTTCTACCGGATGGATGGATTTCACTCGCACTACTGTTGGCTATCTCCTGCGAACTCTCTGCACTAAGAGAAATTTTGTAAGGTCTGTTTTGTGCTATGTAGTTTGCCGTAACACTTTGCAAACCACTATAGTGTTGCGTCTCATTTTCATAACCTGTAAAAGCCGTCGTAACGACAGGGTAGCGTACTGAAGTTGTATCCTTGTTTTCTATAAGAATCGTATCGGGTTTATTAGAATCAAAGATTTTGATGTTAGTAACGCTATCAAGCATTTTGTGATTCGTATTACCAAAAAAGAGGTGACTTGGCGCTCCTTCTTGCACGGATAAATGGTGAATACTCTTTGAAGTGTCACTTGTAGAGGTGTTCTCCGAATCACTGCTTCCCCCACCGCATCCCGATAGCATAAGTACCAGTGTAGCAGTCATTGAAAATCCAAATTTACTGTAAGTCATTGTAGGCTCCTTAAAAAATAGTTACGAAAGAGCCGTTACGAAATATGTTATAATACATCGTTGCATCATAAATGGTGTAGCACTTTTACCCGTTCTTGTTCGATGTTGGCGCAGAGACAAGAACGGACTCTTTCATAAGTACATTGTATAGTTATAGTGTTAATTTTGTGTTAAATCTATTTCCTTATACTCTTAAAATGATATCTACAACCAAAGCACAAAAAAATCTTCTCAAATGGTACAAAGAGTTTGGAAGACACTCTCTTCCATGGAGAAATACTCAAGAACTCTATCATGTCTATCTCAGTGAGATTATGCTTCAACAAACACAAGTAAATCGTGTAAAAGAGGAGTACTTTCCTCAGTTTTTAGAGAAGTTTCCCACACTCGCACACCTCGCTGATGCCCATCAAGATGAAGTACTAAGTGCTTGGAGTGGTCTTGGTTACTACTCAAGAGCTAGAAACCTTCATGCCACGGCAAAACTTTCAAAAGAGGGACTACCGCAAACAAGCAGAGAGCTTATGAGCCTTCCGGGAATAGGGCGATACACTGCAAGTGCTGTCTGTAGTTTTGGTTTAGGACAAAATGTTCCTGTAGTCGATACAAACATCGCTAGAGTTTTAAAAAGATATTTTGCACTACTTGGTGTAAAAGATACGAAAGTTTGGGAGATGGCTAGTGAATTTGTCAATGCAGATGCACCAAGAGCACACAATCTAGCACTTATGGACTTAGGCTCTATGGTATGTCTACCAAAAAATCCAAAATGCTCAGAGTGTCCACTAGAGAGCAGTTGTCTAGGAAAAAATGAGCCTGAACTCTATACACAAACAAAAAAAACGCACTATGAGTCACTAGAACTCTACTATGGTATCTGCATCAAAAATGAGAAACTAGCGCTTATCACCTCAGAAGAGAAGATGTATAAAGATATGCTTATTCTCCCAAGTGTTGACCCTATCGAAGAAGATTTTATAGGTGCATTTAAACACGCTTACACCAAATACAGACTCACTGTAAAACTCTACACACTAGAGAATATAGAAGAAAATGTAAGATGGTTTTCTCTAAGTGAACTTGAAGATGCACCTATCTCTTCACTTACAAAAAAGGC
>JALSUU010000235.1 GCA_027071075.1 Sulfurimonas sp.
TATTCTGTTACTTCAACTACAACAGCAGTTGATTCCCAGATACCGTGTTTAGTACAGTAACCGTGCGCAACTAGATTTAGTTTTTTACCCATTGGACGGATGTTAAAAGTAACTTCTGCATGAGATTTCTCATTTCCTAATGTACCTGGTACAAAAGAAGCAGCAGCTAATTTAGTGTCACCATTATAAAGAGTGATAGACTCAATATAGTGATCAAAATCATCTGGATGAGTATACTCATTACCCATTTTAACATTTACTGAAAGCATTTCGCCTTTCTTAGCAACACCTGCAACCGTAATGAACGGTGAGTGACGATCGATTAAATCTTTTTTTGCTTCTCTTTCTACATTGTCTATATTTTCATATACATTTACTTTTGGCATATTAAATCCTTGTTTTTTTTATTTTTGTATTGTATCTCATTAAACATTTATTCTTCACTTAAATCAGAGTATATTTGTCTTGTTTAAGATACTTTTTATTTTTTGAAGCTTACTTCTTGGATAATGACAGGATAAAAATAGCCATACCCGAAATCTTTATCTTTTATGAGTGTTCCTGTTGCATAAACAACATCACCAACTTTTGGAGTTTTTTGTGTAGAAGTAAAAACTAAATCATCCATATTCCCAAAGTTACTACCATCTTGGATATGAATCCAGTTAAGTTTCATAATCGCTTGAGAAGTTTTCGTTACCTTTCCTTTTACTGTAACTTTTTTGCCAACATATTTATCACGATTTTTAAAGAGTTCAGCAATACTCAGCGTTCCTTTCTCTTGAAAAGAAGATTGCATATGACTTGGTTTTGCACTTGAAGCTTTTTTTTGTACACTTTTTCCTACAGTTGCAGCAAAGAGAATATTGTCAAATGTACGGTTGAGTGTTTTAGAGTGAAAGTTTTTCATCCACCCTTGTTCACTATACTTTATAGTGTCCCCTATTTTTACAGCTCTTTGTGTCATAGCTATCCAGTAACTATTTTTTCCATCTTGGACTTTCATGTAAGTGTAACCACCACTGTTCAGAGTTTCTAAAACTTTTGCTGTGTGGTTTGATGATGCAAAGAGAGCCAGTGTTGTAAGTAGAGAGAGAAGAATTTTTTTCATAAGTATCCTTAGTGTTTTAAACATTTTAACAAGATTTTAACTAACAAGTGGGTAAAATCGCAAGAATTATAAAAAAACAAAAGAGAAAAATCATGCTAAAACCACTACTAATAGAAATCGGTGTTGAAGAACTGCCAGCTGTTCCACTTTTAAAAGAGCTTAAAAATATTGAAACAAAGTATGCAAAAATTTTAGAGGAGTATGCACTCTTGGGTGAGTTTGAATTTTTCTATACACCTCGTCGTTTAGTTATCTGGCATAGAGAGTTTAAAACTGCTCAAGCAGATAGTGTTGAGGAGTTTTTTGGTGCACCTTTAGCTGTTGCTTATAAAGATGGTGTAGCGACTCCTGCTGCGAATGGTTTTGCAAAGAAGTGCGGTGTTGCACTTGATGAGTTAAGCACAGCCGAGAAGGGTGGTAAAGCAGTTCTTTACTATAAAAAAGATGTAAAGGGAAAATCATCAGTAGAACTTTTACCTGAGATAATAGAAAAATGGCTTAAATCTTTAGATTTTGGTAAGTCTATGCGATGGGGAAGTTCAAGTGAGAGTT
>JALSUU010000236.1 GCA_027071075.1 Sulfurimonas sp.
TGGATATGAAGTAGAAAAAGATAAAGAGCTCAATGGTCTTTCACTTGCCGGTGTTGGTTCAGGAACTGTTCTTAAAAACATTGCAATTATCGGTGGACTTGATGATGGTATTGAAATCTGGGGTGGTAGAGCTAACATTGATGGTCTTTATGTTTACAATGCACAAGATGACTCTGTTGATACTGACCTTGGATACCGTGGAACTATCCAAAATGTTTTAGTAAGACAGGTAAATGTTGATAACAAAAACAACCATGACTCTGCCGGTATGGAGTTTGGAAATGATCACAACACTATCGTAACAGATGATGCAACGGCAACACAACCAAATATGATTAACTATACTGCTTACATTAAAGGTGGTGGTATCTCTATCAAAGATGATGCAGGTGCGAAACTTACAAATGTTAAATTTATCAGTGAGAAAACTACAGATGAGCAACAAGTGTTCTACAGAAGTTCAGATGTTGTAGATACTCACGCTATGCATGTTAATGGTGCTTTATGTTTCAAAGATAGTGCATTAACACTTGCAAGTGACAACACAACTTACTCAGATAAAAACTCGAAAGATTCTAGTGATAAAACGGCTCTGTATGACTGGGTTACAAATCCTGGTGTTCAAATAGGTGCAAATGGAGCTATTCACTTAGATGATGATACTTCTTGTGCAGGTGCTACTGAAGCAAATGTATGGAAAGGAAAAGCGGGTTCTATGGATCCACTTGAAGATTATACAAAATAATCTTCACAATTATTCTTCTCAAAGACTAAGGAGACGCGTCCTTGGTCTTTCTCTTGTAACCAAGCCCTTTCACTTTAGTAATCAAAATGTTACCAATAGGTAATTTATAAGTAATCTAGCTTCTGTAAAATTCCACATCTTTTATTTATATGGGGAGACTATGTCTAAAAAAACTATACCATTTGCCTTGTCACTGCTCTTTACAGGTTCACTTTTGTGTGCATCTACAAGTGCTACAGAGAACATGGCTGAGTCCTTAATGAAACTGCGTGCAGAAGTAGAAACGCTTAACTCTCAAATATCTGATGAGAAGGACTCCTATAAGTCCCAAATGCGTTCACTTACTGCTCAAAAAAGTGAACTTGATGGAATCATTTCGCGTAAAGAGCTTAAACTCAAAGAGATTCAAAAAGAGCTTGCTACTATTCAAGCCAAGATTACAAAAGCGAGTCAAAACTCCTTAGGCTTAAAACCTATCGTTTTGGATGCTATTGAAAAACTTGAAGCGATGATAAAAACTTCCATACCTTTTAAAACTGCAGATAGAGTTGCAGCAGTAGAAAAAATCAAAACACAGCTCCAAAGTTCACTCATCACGCCACAAAAAGCACTCTCGTATGTTTATAACTCGTATGCAGATGAGATTCGTATGACGAAAGAGAATGCCATTTTTAAACAGAGTATTGAACTTGAGGGTGAAAATAGACTTGTGGAGGTTGCACGAGTAGGAACTGCGATGATGTTCTTTAAAACTCCTGATGAAAAAGTAGGTTATGTTACTCGCGGTAATAGTGGCTGGGAATACAAAGAGACGCTTAATAAAGAGAAACAAGCAGAAATATTAAATATTTTTGATGCTTTCAAAAAGCAGATACGCACAGGCTACTTCACTCTGCCAAATGCACTTATTTTAAG
>JALSUU010000237.1 GCA_027071075.1 Sulfurimonas sp.
GTGTTGTATCTTTGTCGTATGCCTAATACATCGCTATTTTTAAACTCAAGTGAAGTAAAATTACAATATTTACTGCATTCATCAAATACAAAGTAACCTCTCTCATCTTCAAAACTCCCTGCTATATCGCAAGCTTTTGAATTTGCTAAGGTGATATACGGATAATAAAGATCTACTTGCATTTTGTGAGATTTATTTAAGAAACTCACATCTATATCGACATTTTCAAGAGAAAATCTTCCTATCCCTAGAGATTTATAAAAAACTCGAACACTCTCGTTTTCAAACTCACATGAAGAGAGTAGTTTTTGTTGATTTTTAAACTGTGACTTACTAATATCGTTTTGAGCAACATTTCCTAAAAAAGCATTTTTTATAATTTTTGTGAAATTTAGCCCTAAAATAGGTTTAAGATTTTTATATTCTAAGACAAGTTGTAAAATTCCAATGTCATTAACTACAATCTCGCAACCTTCTTGTCTGTTTAACATATCGCAGATAAATCGTGCCTCTTCTAGCTTATTTTGAGAAAGAGGAGCAAATACAAAGACAAAGTTATAGTGTCTGCCTTTGCAAAACTCCAAAGCCTCTACTATTTCTCTGACCTGAGGCATAAGATGTTCACATGAGCTATTTCCAAAATATATCCCTTTTACAAGTTTACTAAGTTCTCTTGTATCGTAAAATATTTGCTCCTGATATTTTTGCAACTCTTTTGCACTCTGTAGATTTACCCTGTACTCATTTAGGGAGTTTGCATCTAGGAGTGTAGAGGTTTTAGAGAGGTTACTTGGTAGCAGTGTATCTATATTTTTAAGAATTTTAAGGTTATTTGCTTTTATATATAGTTTCATTGCTCTAACCTATACTGACTCTCTTTATAATTATACTCTTCATCTTTATTTGCAAAGATATACTTATAAAAATCTCTTCCTCTTGAAGGGATTTTATACGAAGTGATATTTTTAAACTGTGCAAAAAACATCATGGTTCTTTGAATAGCATTTGTGTTTAGGTTATGAAATGATTTGTAACTATCTTGTGGCTGAAATGGCTTTTCTTTGAGCTTTTTTAGTAGAGTTTGTGCTTTGTTAAACTCCAAACCACCCAAAGTGCTTAATGCTTTAATGTAGAGTTCTTTATTTGCATAAAACATCTGTATATCAAACATACTTAAAATTTCTAAAAAGTGAGAGATTTTTTTACTATTAAACTCATAATTTAATACTAAAAGTTTATCAAGAAGATACTCTATGCTTAGTTGCTCTTTTTGTAAAAGTTGTTTTTTTTCATCATCACTTAAAGTGCTATTTTTTACTATCTGTTTAAAAGTTGGTATGGCTGATTTTATGAGTTTTTTCTCTTTTGTACTATAGCTACAGAGTGAACCAAAGTCTAAGCTATCATATCCATGTTCTGTAAAACAAAAACTCTCACTATATCTACAATTATCTCCATACAAAAAACACTCAAATTGCATCTGCGGGTAAGTAGTAACTATCTTTTTTATATTATCTAGTGATATATCTCGTGGTAGTATGATTTTTATGGGGTTAAATTGCATCTGCAAAAACGAAACAGCCTCACAACTATATACACCAAAGAGATTAGAAATAACAATATTTTTATAGTCTCTTTTTTTTA
>JALSUU010000238.1 GCA_027071075.1 Sulfurimonas sp.
GAGTATCGCACCAAAGAGATCTCTATTGACAGGGTGGTCTTCTACTAAAAGTACTGCTCCTTGTAGGGAGATATTTAGATCTTTTTGTGCAATCTTTTTTGTGTTTTCATGTAGATTACAAGCTTTTGAGAGAGTATTGTAAAGCTGTGAAGCATTAAAATCTAAAGAGAGTATATATGCTCTGTCTTCATAGGTTTTTATGAGAGAATCATTATCGCTTATGAGAATAATTGGAGCATCTGTAATATCTATATCTATAATGTGTATGTCATCTTCAAAGAGAATTACTACATTGTATGTTTCAGAGATTATCTCTTTTACATTTGTGATGAGATGAAGTTGGCTTACATATTCTAGATATTTTTGGAGTCGTGTTGTCTCCTGTTTGCGATCTGCTTTTTTAGAGTAGAGTGCTAAAGAGATATTGGCAAATTTTTCTTTGAGATTGTACTCATCTTCACAGTTTTCAGCAATAACATCGAACCAAAAAAGACTTCCTTCTCCTTTAGTACTCTCAATATTTAGAGTTGTATCCATAAAATCAAGCATCTTATTTGAGATACTTAAACCTAGCCCTGTCCCTCCAAAACTTCGACTGATACTCTCATTTGCTTGAGCAAAAGGCTTGAGTATTTTCTCTTTTTCACTCTGAGAGATGCCTATGCCACTATCCTTTACATCTATTCGGAGTTTTATAGAGTTCGCATCCTTCTCTTGCAAAGAGAGAGTAAAAGAGACTTTTCCCTCTTGTGGTGTGAATTTAATGGCGTTACTTATGAGGTTGGAAGTTATCTGCTTGAGTTTATGTAGATCTGCTCTTATGCAAAGTGGTATTTGTGGATCTATCTCAATCTGAAAGTCAATATTTTTTTCATCTGCTTTTGCCCTAAAGAGTTCGGCACTCTCCTCAAAAGAAGTAATAGGATTAAACGCAACTTTTTCAAGGATGATGGTATTGGATTCAAGTTTGGATATATAAAGGATATCATTGACTATAGAGAGGAGTGTGTCTGCACTATTGTCAATAGTCTCAATGTATCTCGCTGCTTTTTGAGGCATATCTTGCATGGAACCTAGTAGCTTGGTAAAGCCTAAAATGGCATTAAGTGGTGTGCGTATCTCATGGGACATATTTGCTAAAAATGCAGTTTTTGTTGCTTCTGCTTGTAGTGCAGCCTCTTTAGCTTTTACAATGTCGGTTATATCAGCTCTCATGGCGATAAACTCTGTAATATTATTGTTGGTATCAAGAATAGGTGCTATAGCTGCATCAACTACATAATAACTCCCATCTTTCTTTCTGTTTTTCATTATTCCTTGCCAAATTTTCTTTGACTTGATTGTGCTCCAGAGGTTTTGAAAAAAGTCGTTTGGCATATCAGGATGGCGAATAAGATTGTGCGACTTTCCAATGAGCTCCTCCCTAGAGTAGCCAGAAATCTCTACAAAGCGTCTGTTGACATAGGTTATCTTTCCATGAATATCAGTCTTTGAGACAATAGCTGAGGCATCAACAGCTTTCTTGTACTCTGTGAGTAGTTTATTTGACTCCTCCAGTTCCTCTTTATATATTTCAACATCGGTTATATCTGTTAATGCAATGATGACTTGTTTAAACTTTGGAATTTTTG
>JALSUU010000239.1:0-2152 GCA_027071075.1 Sulfurimonas sp.
GAATTTTTACAGGAATAACACGAAATACTGCAGAAACACCATCCATCTGAAAGAAGATATTCACACGAAAACGGTTGTTTTCATCAAAAGGGTAAACTAAGTCTAGCTCTTTTTGCTCTACAAACTCTCCAAATCGCCCTTTTAAAAGTTCTTTTGCAAAGGTAAGTGCATCCTCTTTGGAGAAAATTCCCCCTGAAAACTGTACTATACTTCCATTTATTCTTGCACGAATAACAGCATTTGCTTTGATATGAAGGTCAGATCCACCAACCTCAATCATCTTTTTCAAATAAGCACGAATCTTCTTTAACTGCTCAAAGGTTAAACTACTTACATCTACGTCATTATTCATAATGTCTCCAGTATCTCTTGAAATGCATCCTTAAATGCTACTAACCCATCTTCTATCTGTTTATCTAGTACCGCTTCAAAATCGATATTTGCCTCTTTTATTTTTTTAAAATGCGCATCAATTATTGCTCTATCTATAGGAAGTGCTTTCTCTTTCAAGCCATTATTATGAAAAGCTTCTATAGTATCAATTGGAGCAGTATTTACACTATTGTATGCAAGTAATTTTTCTATATAGTAGTGTGCAGGAAGGGAGTCATCTTTTACACCCGTACTTGCAAAAAGTGTTCGACACCCTTTAACTTGCATCTGTTCAATCGTAGCATAGATATCTGCACTGTTGTAAATACCACTCAAAGCAACTGGAATATTTTTTTCAGCAAGCTCTCCATCTAGTGCGCGATCCACGCGAGATGCAAAAATACTTATAACTGTATCTACCTCTTTTGCAAACTTATAAGTCCCTCTTTTAAAAGCGTTCGCACAGGCAATAGCTTGTGATTTTTTAAAAATGAGTGTTGCATTGACAGGTATACCAACAGAAGTAAGCTCTTCCATCGCCTCATATCCAGCTTCAGTTGCGGGAACTTTTATCATTACATTTGGTCTATTTATACTTTTAAAAAGTCTTTTTCCCTCAGCTATAGTCGCCTTTGCATCATCACAGAAAAAGGGATCTACCTCTATACTTACATAACCACTATCACCCTTATCATAAAGAGGTCTTAAAATATCTGCAGCTTTAGTGATGTCAAAAATAGCAACTGCTTCATACTTCTCTTTTGCAGATATATCAGTAAGTGAATCCAACTGCTCTTTATATGCAGGAGAGTTTAAAATAGCATTTTTAAATATTGCAGGATTTGAAGTTGCACCATTAATAATATTTTTATTAATTAACGCTTTAAATTCTTTATCTAAATAATCTCGCTCAATAAAATCTGCCCAGAGTGAAAACTTCAAATCTTCTATATACATATAATTATCCTAAATTAATTTTTCTCATTATAACGAAGAAAATATAAATTTATGACAGTTTTTTCGGAATTTCAAGTGTAAAGATAGAACCCTCTTTTGAGCTCTGCACTTCTATACCTGAATTGAACTGCTTTTGCATAATCATTTGTGACATATAAAGCCCTAAACCTGTTCCATTCTTCCCTTTTGTACTATAGTAGGGTTCAAAAATCTTCTCTAGGGTATCGCTCTTAATTCCATTAGCATTATCAATAATGGAGAGTTTTATTCTCTCTTGCAAGGCTTCTAAGCGTATTTCGAGTATAGGATTCTTTTTATCAAGTTTTAAAAGCTCATCAATTGCATTGTTTGTAATGTTGAGTATCACTTGAATCAACTCATTTATATAGGTCTCTATCTCGGCATCTATACTATTTACTCGTATCTCTATCTTACTCCCTTTTAAACGAGGTTTTACAAAGTTCAGTGCCTTTTGGACTACATCATCAATCTTAATATGATTCAACTCTTTATTTGGTTTAAAATATGTCTGAAAATCATCAATAGTTTCAGAGAGATAGACAATAGTATCACTAATTCCCTGAAGTGCTTCTTCCATTACCTTCTCATCCACCACCTTGCCTAACATCTTTTTGAGTTGAATATCTGATATAGTAAGAGTAACACTTGAGAGTGGTTGTCTCCACTGATGCGCTATCATGCTAATCATTTCACCCATAACAGCCTGCTTTGACTGAATGCTTAAGAGTTTGTCTTTGTTTACTAACTCATCGACCTGCGCTTGTAACTGTTTTTGCTGTTCAAAAATAAGATCTTTTGCCTC
>JALSUU010000239.1:2252-16015 GCA_027071075.1 Sulfurimonas sp.
TCATGCTAATCATTTCACCCATAACAGCCTGCTTTGACTGAATGCTTAAGAGTTTGTCTTTGTTTACTAACTCATCGACCTGCGCTTGTAACTGTTTTTGCTGTTCAAAAATAAGATCTTTTGCCTCTTCCATCTTCTTTTGATAAAAAATAATAATTATATAAACAATAAACAGTACAAATGAAAGGTATACTGCCTGAAACTCTGTAAACTTTGCAATAATTATGGTTTGCATAGGAACAATCAATATAATACTAATCATAAAAATCATCCAATATCTAGCATACTCTTTATTTTGAAAGTAGAGTAAGAGAATAGGATATGTAAAAAGCCAAACAAACTTCATAGCTTCGGGAGGATAACTGATGTAGAGATATAAAAAGAAAAATGAGAATTGAAAACTCATAATAAAAGCTATTCTTAAGAAATATCTTTTAGAACTTCGAAGACCTAAAACAAATGCTATATTTGTAAAAATCAAAAAAATCTCTATGGGAATTATCCCATATGTCATTTTAAAAATATTAATTATGATACCAAAAAGCAGACCAACTGTCGAAAGAAGGAGTGCTACATTAATCATCTGATATCTACTCTTTAAATCAAGATTTGATTTATCAAAATCCCAGCCACTTGTAAAAAAATCTTTTATTTTAAACATCTACATCCATTATGGTAAATATATTTTTTCTTCTAACTCATTATACTCAAAAGAGGCACTACTATCCAAGGTAATTCCACCACCACTCTTATAAATGAGTCCATCTTCCTCTTTTTCTAAAAAACGAATCATCACGCCACTATCTACTTCTTCTCCATCAAAAACTCCAAAAACACCACTAAAAAAACCTCTCTCATACCCTTCAACACTCTCAATGATGTGAAGTGTACTCCTTTTTGGCGCACCACTTATACTTCCAGCAGGTAAAAGAGCCTCTAAAATATCTCCAATACTATCTTGCCAACTATGTTTTAATTCTCCACTAATATGGGAACTCACCTGCAAAAGTTTTTTCTCACCCGCATCAATCTCTGTGATATATCGAAATTTATCTACTTTTACATTTTGTGCAACTATGGAGAGATCATTACGCAGTAAATCTACTATCATAATATGTTCAGCCATCTCTTTTGTGTCATGAAGTATCTTCTCCTGCGCATTGGGAGTTTTTGCATCAATAGTCCCTTTCATAGGAAAAGTATGAATTCTATTTTCACTGATTTGAATAAATTTTTCAGGGGAGAAGCAGACAAATTTATCTTTGTAAAGCAGTTTATAGTGTGCATTTGCTTCTTGAAATATCTCTTCTAAGGAGGAGTCTGTTTCTATCTTTGTAGGTTGCGTAAGATTTAAGATATATGTTTCACCAGACTTTATCTTCTCTATCACTTGTGAGAACTTCTCTTTATAGCTCTCAAAACTAAGCAGTGATTTTTCTAAAAAATGCGTATGTTCTTTGTAAGTGTAGTTCTCATCTATGGAGTAGTGAATGTCATGTTTCTCTAAATCTTTTAAAGCGATAACTTCGATATGCTCCGCTTTAAAATCTGAAATAAATAAAAAAGGCTCTCTCTCTTTTCCAAGAGCGTTCATACGCGAAAAGCTCATAAAGTTATGCGATTAACTTCTTAAGTATAGCCATCCGAATATTTACACCATTACTCACTTGGTCTAAGACTTTACAGCGTGCATCATCTAAAAGCTCATCTGTAATATCTATATTTCTATGCACTGGTCCAGGGTGCAGTAAGATAATATCTCTCTCACCAATAAGCTCTTTTGTGATGCAAAAATCACTTGCATAATCTTTAAGAGAAGCATAACTTTGCGAAGAGTGTCTCTCAGTTTGTGTTCTTAAACTCATAATAGCATCCACTTCATCCACTATCTCAGCTAAAAAGTGTGTAGTTTTAAGTGAAGTCTTTGGTAAGAAGTGAGGCGGTGCAACAAGTATAACTTCCATTCCAAAACGCGTCAGAAGTTCTATGTTGGAGTTTGCCACTCTTGAGTTTTTAATATCCCCAACTATAGCTATCTTTTTTCCCTCTAAATCTGTAAAATGCTCTTTGAGCGTGTAGAGATCAAGCAGTGCCTGTGAGGGGTGGGCATGGGCACCATCACCAGCATTTAAGATACTCGCCTTGGTATGATTTGCTAAGATTTGGGGTACACCAGAGTTTTGATGGCGTACTATTATCGCATGAGGACCCATAGCGTCGAGATTCATCGCCGTATCTACAAGAGTTTCCCCTTTTTTTGTAGAGCTTTTTGCAACATCAAGATGCACCATATCTGCACCGAGTCGTTTTGCAGCTATCTCAAAACTACTCTTTGTTCTTGTAGAGTTTTCAAAAAAGAGTGTAATGATAATCTTATCTTTTAAAATTGTTTCAAAATGACCATCACTAAAGTGCTTCGCATCTGCTAAAATCTCTTCTATCTCTTCTTTTGTAAAATCATCTGTGCGAATCAAGTGTGCCATCTATACCATCCTAAAATAATTTACAAATTATACAAGACATCGCAAATCGTGTCAATGTCTTGAGAGAGTTTTAAAACTTCTATATCGTTATTGAGAAAGAAAGGCTCACTTACAATGCTAAAATCTTGATCTTCTTCACGGCAGTTAAAAACCATAATTGCATCAATATTTCTATTTTGTAAGGGTTGCAAACTTAAAAGAGTGTCATTGATGCATCCAAGTGAGCAGTGTGTTACTAAAAGAGCCGTTGCATTAAAAAATGGTATCAAATCTATCATCATAAAGTTTGCATCAACGGGGACAAAAAGTCCTCCAGCACCCTCTATAATAAGAACATCACAAAAGGCTTCCATCTTATCAATAGCCCTATTTAAAACATCAAAGTCAAGAGCTTTCCCCTGTGATGCAATGTAAGGCGCTGCGGGAAGTTCATAAGATATAGGAACTATATCACTCACTCTGAAATCTTCTAAACTAGGATTTAACTCCTGCAGTTTACTCAAAAGCAGATCCCCATCAGGATAAACTCCATCAACAACACCCGTCTCAACAAGCTTAATAGCCCCCACTCTTACCCCACGAGAAGCATAGGTCTCTAATAGTTTCAGAGTTGTGTATGTTTTGCCAATATCTGTGTTTGTAGCTGTTACAAAGATTCGTTTTTTCATAAAAGGATTATAGCGAAGAATTATTAAGAGAAGTAGTACTAATCAAGAGGGGTGATTAATCCCTCTGTTTTGCTAATGAAGATATGTGACAAGCACAAACATCAGAATTAGCATGATTAGTACTATTTTTTTGGGCAAAACAATTCCTTTATATTGGAATCCCACCCAACACAACCCACTAAATTTTTTACAAAAAAAAAGGGTGATTAGAAATAAATCTAACCACCCTTACATCCCAATATACTGCAATAATCAGCTACAGTTTTTAGAATTATTTTGCCAACGCAAAAATTATACCATAAAAAAACTAATATTTAGTTTTTATCTTGATTTACAATCTTACTTGAACCAATCCATGGCATCATTTCACGAAGTTTATTACCAGTTACAGTGATTAACTTAGTTTTGTCATTGTTACGCTCAGCGTTCATACGAGGGTAACCTGCTTGACCTTCTAGGATGAAGTCTTTTGCAAATCTACCATCTTGAATCTCTTTAAGAATCTCTTTCATAGCAGCTTTTGACTCATCATTGATAACACGCTTTCCAGAAACATAGTCACCATACTCAGCAGTGTTAGAGATAGAGTATCTCATATCAGCGATACCACCCTCAAACATTAGGTCAACAATAAGTTTAAGTTCATGAAGACACTCAAAGTATGCCATTTCAGGAGCATAACCCGCTTCAGTTAGTGTCTCAAATCCAGCTTGAACTAAAGAAGATACACCACCACAAAGAACAGCTTGCTCTCCGAAAAGGTCAGTCTCTGTTTCATCTTTGAAAGTTGTCTCGATAATAGCAGTACGACCACCACCAATAGCAGAAGCATAAGAAAGAGCTAACTCTTTTGTTTGACCACTAGGGTTGTTTCCAACAGCGATAAGGTCAGGAATACCACCACCACGAACGAACTCAGAACGAACTGTATGTCCTGGAGCTTTTGGTGCAATCATAGTAACATTGATATCAGCCGCAGGGATAATACCAGCATAGTGGATGTTAAAACCATGACCAAACGCGATAGTATCACCAGCATTTAAGCTTGGCTCAATCTCCGCTTTGTAGATTCTTGCTTGATCTTCATCTGGAAGAAGGATCATGATTACATTTGCTTTTGCAGTTGCTTCAGCGATAGTAAGTACTTCAAAACCTTTCGCTTCAGCTTTAGCCCATGAAGAACCATTCTTACGAAGACCAACAACAACATTAACACCGCTATCTCTTAAGTTTTCTGCGTGTGCGTGTCCTTGAGAACCAAATCCGATCATCGCAACTGTTTTGCTTTTGATTAGGTCTAAACTTGTGTCTTTGTCATAATAAACATTTAATGCCATTGTAATTCCTTAATTTTATGTTATAAAATGAAGGGAACCCTTCATTTGTTTTTTACGAGAGTGAAATGCATTCCACCCTCTACGCTAACGCTTGGTTTTCTTCAGCAGAAAGCTCATTGCACTAGTGCAATTTTATAAAGACTATATTATTTATTTTAAATACAATCTAAAAAATTTGTGGGATTATACTATAGCTTTGGTAAAACTTTTATTAGAGTAAGCTTATTTTTTTATCTACTCTTGTGCGTTTAATCTCACACTCTGTATAATACTAAAAAAATATGGAGATATTATGAAAAAATTTAACCTTTTTAAAGAGATAATTACAGCAAGTAAAAAAGAAGTTATCCAAGCTATCAACGCTGGGAAAACTTTTGGAATCAACATCAAGGGTGAAGTAGTTTATGAGCCTTTTGATGCAAAAGAGATACTTATCTTTAGTGGTAAACATACGCCAAAACCTGTAAGTGCTATGACGCCACCTGCTCCTATAAAGATAGAAGAGGTGTTTGGAAAGAACTATCAAATAGTTGAAGATGATGAAAGAATACTCATAAAAGCCTTTTCAAATTGGCAAGAGCTTATTGGTCTAAATATGCCAAGATGTTCATATGATGATACAACTGCAGATGGTGTTGCAGATTTCTCAAACACAGATCTTGAAGAGATAGGTTGGCAAGCAACAGAATTTAATATAGACTACAGAGCTATCGTTGAAGAGATAGAGGAAAAATGTGAGGGTTATGTGCTTTGTATAGAGCAAGAGGAACCACAGTACCAATTTAGTGGTTTAGGTTTTATAGCTAATGATACAGAGGCAAAAGAAGTTGTTTTTGAATTTGCTAAAAAACATGTACAACATATGATAGATACACATGAAGACTTTGTCAGAGCAGATTTAACTGATGAGGAAGAAGAAGCTGCCAAGTTTTTTGGGCTATAAGGAACTATTCACTTGTCTTTACACAAACAAACAATTTCTATAGAGCATAGATACCGAGGAAGTGTTGCACTTCCTGATAACCCCGAAGCAAAAAATGTTTTCTTTCGCGTCAAACAAGCCTATGCAAACCATGAGAAGATGCAACTGAGTATTCTTTTTTCCAAATCAAAATTAGCAAAACTTAAAAAGTATCAAAAAGGTTCTGCCCAAGCAGAACTTGATAACCTTGACCTTTACATAGATATGGGTGTAATTTTAGGCTTTGCAACTAGTGATGCACAAAAATTAAAAAATGCTATCCATTGCATCAATGATGGAGCACATACAAGTTTTAATATCACAAAAAGACTCAAACTTATCAACAAACAGCACAAAAGTAAGGCAGAGCAGAACTACCTCTTTTGGGATATAGAAAACTTTTCTAGTATATCTTCGATCTTTGCTGATATTATTGAACCCTATGAGATTGAGGACAGCAACATATTTTTAGCAGCAAATCCAGACTCTTTGTATCTCAAAAAAGCAGAGTGGGAAGCGAACTTATATGATTATGGTAAAACCTTAAATTCTTTTGAATTCATAAAATGTGATCATGGAAAAAATGTTGCAGATGATGTACTTTTAGAAAAGTTTATAAATGCAAGAGTAAAAAATAGTAATGTTTTTATACTTACATTTGATAGAGAGTTAAAAGAGCGCTTTGAGGAAGAGACACATAAGAGTAATAACCTCTTCATCATTGGAAAATAGTCTTTATTGATTCTAAACTAAAAAAAGGAACTTTTCAAAGATAAAAATATTCCGAAAAGAATCGGTTGATGTAGTAAGTATATCAAAAGGGAGTGCTTTCCTAAAAATGAAAAACTTTTATTAAAAACTGTTTCTTGATTGAAAAAAAAGTTGTTAAATACTTTTTCATGGAGGTTGAATTTTGCAAAACTCATTCCCAGTAAAAACACTCCAAACCAAGGTACAATATTGGCTAAATCTTCTGTATAGCGAAGAGGAAGATGTAAGGGTTCTTGCAAGAGTAAATAGAGCCAGTGCATACTTAAAAAGTGAAAGTTAAATCCAGCGATAATGACTAAACCTGTAAAAAATGCTATCTTTGGTATCTTTAAAAAAAAGAGTCCAGCCACTGAGGCAAAGAGAAAAAAGTGCAGTATTCCAAAGTAAATCCATGTGTTTGGAAACTGAGTATAGCTTCCTATGCTTACAAGAAGCGAAGCACCCGCTAAAATAAGCACTCTTTTTTTCACCTTGTGAAAATGTATCTTCTCTTTATGTGCTAAAACTAAACTGATGCCAGAAGAGAGCACAAACATGCTTACAATCAAAAAACGAAAGTATCTCCAAAACTCTCCATGCTTCAAATCAAGTGCAACTATATGAAAGTTATTTAAGTCAAAAGAGAAGTGAAAGATTACCATTAAAAATATAGCATATCCCCGAAAAATATCTAAGCCCTGAAGTCTAATGTTTCACTCCATTTGCGCGTAGATAACGCTCTAAAATAATCATAGCAGAGATAGAGTCTATACGCCCATCTCTAATGTACTTTATCTCACCTTTCATAAGGTTTTCTGCCTCAAGTGAAGAACCCGCTTCATCTTGATAAAATAGCTCACCCTTAAAATCTACAAGGTTCATAAAGTGTGCTATTCGACGACGCATCTCATCCTCACTACTCCCGCCTAAAGGTATCCCAACCACAACAGCATCCACTTCCCACTCTAAAAGTACTTTTTTGACTTCTGCTGATGCTTGATTACGATTTTTTCGTAGTACAGCAGGCAGAGGTGTTACTATATCTTTATGTGCAGAGTATGCTAAACCTATGCGCTTGAGTCCTAAATCTATGGCAATATACTTCATACTATTTTCCTAAACAAAAAGAGCCAAACATCTTGTCTAACATCTCATCATTTTCAAAAGGTCTTGTAATACTTGCCATCTCTTTAACAGCTTCATTGAGATGAAAAGAGAATATCTCTAACTCTTGATCTTCTAGGGGAATAAATGCCTCTTGGATATTTTGCATCGTATTTTCAACTGCGGAAATCTGGCGAGAAGAGATAAGCATCATCTCCTCTGAGGAGTTTTTCACATTCATAACAGCCTCAAGTTTTTCTATCAAACTTGTTACATCCTCTTTTGAGTTGATTTCTAAGTCAAAGACAAGAGAGTTTAGCACAAATTTTTGCTCTAAATCTATCTTGTTTTTTATAACAATAATCTCTTTACTCTCACTATACTCTACTAAAAGTTTGGCTATTTCTGCATCTTCTTTGTCACTCTCTCGTGAACTATCAAAAAGAGCCACAACAATATCAGCCGCCTCTATCGCCTCCAAACTTCTCTGTATCCCTATGCGTTCTATCTCATCATCTGCTTCGCGTATGCCAGCGGTATCGACCATCTTTATTAAGTGCGTTCCGATTTTTACCTGCTCTTCAATGGTATCACGCGTAGTTCCTGCTATTTCACTCACTATGGCTCTATCAAAGTTTAAAAGTGCGTTTAAGAGCGAACTTTTTCCAACATTTGGTTTTCCGACGATAGCTACTTTAAAACCTTGCATTAATCCCTCACGAGATTTTGAAGCTTGCAGAGTTTTTGCGAGGAGTTTATAAAGTTCATCAAGTTTTGCTTTTATCTGCATCACTAAATCTTCAGGTAAATCCTCTTCAGCATAATCAATACTCACCTCACTAAAGGCTAAAATATGAATAATCTCATCACGAATCTCTTCTATAAAGTGTTTGAGGGAGCCCTTCATCTGAGAAGCTAAAATCTTCGCTGCATCCTCACTTTTTGCCTCAATAAGTTGCGCTATCGCCTCAGCTTCACTTAAATCTATGCGACCATTAAAAAAAGCGCGTTTTGAAAACTCTCCTGCAGTTGCAAGTCTTGCCCCTGCATCAAGAGTAGCTTTTAAGATGCTCTGCGCCACAATAAAACCACCATGACACTGAATCTCTACAACATCCTCAGCAGTAAAAGAAAAAGGGGCTTGAAAGTAGATAAGGATAGATTCATCTATGAGTGCATCATCTGCATTATAAATATTTGAAAGTGTAGCATATCGAGGGGAGAAGTCATCTCTTTTAGAGAGTCTTTTTGCAATTTCCAAAGCCTTCTCTCCACTGATGCGGATAATGGCTATGGAACCGATGCCATTTGCAGTTGCAATGGCTGTGATAGTATCAGTCATACTAAAACTTAGTTGTTATAGTAATCGTTTACGATTATATATTTGAGTCCATCACGCGTTGAACGGATAACTACATACTTATCTGCATATCTCTCACGAAGCTCTTTGAGTGCTATTTGTACTAAAACGCCATCAAGTATTTTTGTTTGCGCACGACCATCACGGTCTATATTTTGGTAAACACTTTCAAGATAGCGTCCTATAGACTCCTCTTGATTTTTCAAAAACTCTGCAATTTCAAGACGCAGTTGTACTTCATACTTCGAGTTAATCCAATTAAAAATCATATAAGAAAGAGCCTTGTATCTATACCCCTCTTTTCCTATAAGCAGTGCTGCATCATCACCTTTAAACTCTACTAAAAGTGTCTCACTATCATAAGCACTTACTTCTATCTTTTCAATATTAAAACAGGTAAGATTAAAGAGTTTGTTTACTTGTGCATCAACTTCCCCAGCAATACTCTCCATATTGCTATTTGACACTTCTTCCTCTTCATGAGACTCATTTTCATCATACTCATCATCATAGTCTGCTGTATAGTCAAGTCCACTTCCCAAATCATCATCTTCATCTTGATCACTTACAAACGATGCAGGCATGATAGTATCATTTAACATAGTGTGAGAAGGTGTCTCTTCCTTTGGAGTTTTTTCCTTATACTCCTCTTTCTGTTCTTTCTTTACAACTTTTTTAACTTCTTTTTTCTTTTTGAGTTCACGCTTCTTTTCGACATTTTCAACTAGTTTTACAGCTTCTTTTTCAACAGCTGCCGTACGCACTGCAACAATAATAGCACTCTTCTTAAAGAAACCTAAAAAACCCTTTACTGGTTGCTGGACTATCTCTATTTTGAGTTCAGTAACTGAGCACTCAAAATGTGCTGCTGCATCCGCGTATGCTTGATTTAAACTTTCTGCTTCAATCTTTTTCATAACTATTTCTCTTTTTTACTCTTTATAGCTGCTTGCGCATCTTTTGCATTTTTAAATTGTTGATTTACAATAAACTGTTGTGCAATAGAGAAAAGGTTATTTACAAACCAGTACAAAACGAGACCTGAAGGAAATGTTACAAAGAAAAATGTAAATATAATTGGAAGATATTTCATTACTTTTTCTTGCATTGGATCTGTAAAATTATTCGGAGTCATTCTCTGTTGTAAGAACATTGATCCACCCATTAAAACAGGCAGTACATAGTAAGGATCCATACGAGAGAGATCATTTATCCATAAAATCCATGGAGCACCTTGAAGTTCTACTGCATTTAAAAACACACGGTATATCGCGAAAAATACAGGAATCTGTAGTAACATTGGAAGACATCCACCAAGAGGGTTTGCTCCATGCTTTTTGTACATATCCATAGTCGCTTGGTTGAGACGCTGTGGATCACCTTTATATCGTTCTTTGAGCTCTTTCATCTTTGGTGCAAGATCTTTCATCTTCTGCATAGAAACCATACCCTTGTATGTTAAAGGATAAAGCACTAAACGCACAATAGCAGTAAGAGCGATGATAGACCAACCCCAGTTTCCAAAGATACCATATAACCATGAAAGCAGTGCGAAGAGTGGTTTTGATGCAAATGTAAACCAACCATATTCTACTGCATTTGTAAGAATCGGGTCAATTGACTCAAGAACCGCAAACTCTTTAGCTCCAACATAGCCATTAAACTTAATATTTTGCATACCATCAAAATAGACTACAGGATTATCATCACGATCACGCTCTATAATTATGTTTCTATCTTTTCCTAAGTTATACATAATTGAAGCCGTGTACTGATCAAAAGAGGCGATGAGTCCTACATCTGTAAATGATTGACGCGCATCAACATCACCATCTTCTATAATAGTAACAATATCATCATTAGTATACACAAGTGCCCCAACTGCAGCCATCATTTGCTCTTTCTCATTTACATGAGGGCGACTTCCTAAATAAACAAAATATCTTTTATCTTTAGAGAGAGATATATCCACATCATAATGCCCATCAGCATAAAAAGTAAGCTTTTTAAATACTGTTAAAGAGGAGAGTTTTTGTGTAAGTGTCACTGTTTTAGGTGTTCCATCTATATTTACTTCATTTACACTTGCGACATAAGCAACAGAAGCTGCCTCAGCATTCAATGCCTCATCCATAAATCTTAAATAGAGTGGTTTTGTTCCAAGAGCAGAAATCAGTTGTGCATGATTATTTTCCTTATCTCTAAACTTCTCTTCTTTAAGTTCTTTGCTTGAAATACGCCCCAGTGTATCCATCTTTAAAATAAAGTTTTTGTTTGTTACAGTAAGAATAGTACTTGCATTTGAGTTTTGCTCTACTGCTGCTATCTTATGTCCAGCAACTGCTTCTAAGTCACTATTTGTAGGTGTTGGTGCAACTGCTTTGTCTTTTAAGACTACTGTTGATGCCGTTTTTGTAGCTTCTGCTACCTCAGGTTGTTCTGGTGGAAAAATTGCTGTGTAGCCTACGAAAAAAACTACTGAAAGTAGTACTGCTACTATTAATCTTTGGTTTGGTGACATTTTGTCTAACACTAATTACCCTTTATATGAAAAATTTTTTATTATGTAATAACGGTTCGTTTTATCTGGAACCAGCCAATATTTTATACTCTCAAGCCCTAATTTTTGAGGCTTACATCGAAGTTTGTTAAGCAGTGGATGCTCAATTCCTCCATCAAATAATTGATTACAACGCAGTATTCTAGTAAAAGAGTGGTAAAAAGCACTTGAAATGGAGTTATTTTCAAAATTTAATCGTGCATATTCACTACAAGTTGGGTAATATCGACACGAGCCATAGCCAATTAGAGTAAAAAACTTCTGATAGAGCCATAAAAGCTTAAGTAAAAGTTTTCGCATTTTTGAGTACTTTTTTGAAATCATTTAATAATCGTTCATGAGAGGTTTCAAAGAGTCCAACTTTTGCAACAAATACATAAGAACCATCTTTGAGGTTTGAAGAGTATTCACGAAAGATTGCTCGCATTCTGCGTTTTGCACGATTGCGTTTTACAGCATTACCTAACTTCTTAGTTGCTGTAAAACCTACTTTATGAATATTTTCTTGAGGAAGGTAAAAGAGAACAACACTATGAGAGTGTTGGTTTTTTCCTTTGTTGTAAACATACTGAAACTCTTTATGAAGTTTCAGTGTGTAAAATCCGCCTAAACTGACAATCTTTTACGACCTTTAGCTCTACGACGGTTTAAAACTCTACGACCGTTTTTAGTAGCCATTCTTGCTCTAAAACCATGAGTTCTCTTTCTAGGTGTACTATGTGGTTGGTATGTTCTTTTCACGACATATCCTTATTTAAAATTAAGTTCGCAATAATACAAAAATATTACTTAAAGGATGGTTAAGAAACTTTCGCTTCTATCTCCTCACCATTCATAACAAACTCAACGCTTGATCCCTCAACAACTTTACCTTCAAGAATCAAGTCAGCTAATCTATCTTCTACTATCTCATAAAGAGCGCGTTTAAGTGGACGAGCACCATACACAGGGTCAAACCCAGCTTCAGCGATGTACGCTTTTGCCTCTGGACTTAAAGTCAGTGTAATATCTCTATCTTTTACTTTCTTCGCGATATCATTAAAGAAGATATCTACTATACCTACTATCTCATTTGCACCAAGAGCATTAAAGATAACCACATCATCTAAACGGTTTAAGAACTCAGGTTTAAAAGCCTGTTTAAGCTCTTGCATCACAAGATTATCTAACTCCTCACCCGCTTCATTATTCATAATCTTATCTGATGCGATATTTGAAGTTAAGATGATGATAGTGTTTGAAAAATCAACCGTAACACCCTTGTTATCAGTCAATCTTCCATCATCTAAAACTTGCAGTAGCATATTAAAAACATCTGGATGTGCTTTTTCTACCTCATCAAAAAGAACAACTGAGTATGGTTTTCTACGAACAGCTTCTGTCAGTTGTCCACCCTCTTCATACCCAACATACCCTGGAGCTGCACCCACTAAACGAGAGACTGCATGTTTCTCCATATACTCACTCATATCTATTCTTATAAGTGCATCTTCACTATCAAACAAGAAGTTCGCTAATGTTTTCGCCGTTTGTGTTTTCCCCACACCTGTTGGTCCTAAAAATAAAAAGCTTCCAATAGGTGCATTCTCATCACTTAAACCTGCTTTGTTTCTCTTTATCGCTCTTGCCACTGCATGTGTAGCACGAGACTGCCCAATAACAGTTTTGTTTAACTCATCTTCGACATGTAAAATCTTTGTCTGCTCCTCTTGAAGCATTTTACTCACTGGAATATGTGTCCAACGAGATACTACTGAGGCAATAGAGTCTTCATCTACACTATTTTTAAGCAGTGTCCCCTCAGCTTGAAGTCTATCCCAGTTCTCATTAACAGTTTTCTCTTCCTCTATAAGTTTTGGAATATCTCCATACTCAATTTCAGCTGCTTTGTTAAAATCCGATGCACTTTTTGCCTGTGCAGCTTCTCTTCTTTTAGCTTCTATTTCACCTTTAATGCTAGAGATTTTCTCAAATACCTCTTTTTCAGTCTCAAACTGTGAAGTAAGTTTTCTTACTTCCTCTTCAACATCAGCAAGCTCTTTTTCTATCTCTGTTAAACGCTTCTCATTGGAAGGCGTTTTCTCCATCTTCAGAGCCTCTTTTTCTACCATAAGCTCTGAGAGTTGGCGTTTTGCGCGAGAGAGGACTGTTGGCTCTGACTCTATTTGCATCTTGAGTTCAGCTGCTGCCTCATCTATGAGATCTATCGCTTTATCTGGTAAAAATCTATCTGCAATATATCTATCAGAGAGTCTAGCCGCCGCCACTAAAGCACTATCTGTAATCGTTACATTATGATGTGTCTCTAGTCTCTCTTTGATTCCACGAAGAATTTGGAGTGACTGATTTACAGTAGGCTCATCTAAATTAATCGGTAAAAATCTTCTTTGAAGTGCTGTATCTTTTTCAAAGTACTTTCTATACTCTTTTAAAGTTGTCGCCCCAATAGTATGCAACTCACCACGAGCAAGTGCAGGTTTTAAGATATTTGCCGCGTCCATACTTCCCTCTGATGCACCCGCACCAACAATAGTATGAAT
>JALSUU010000239.1:16115-20485 GCA_027071075.1 Sulfurimonas sp.
ATAGAACTTGTAAGATTATGTGTTAGTTTTTCAAAAATATTATTATTCATCGTAAATCCTTTCGTTTTTATGCCGTAATTATAGGCTAATTTAGATTTATTTTCTGCTACTTAGGGGGCATTTAATCATCTTTTATAATCTTTTTAATACATTTTTACTATAATTCTACCAAAGGATTAGAATATGCCAACAGTTTTAGAAGCTTTAAAAAATCGATCATCTATCAGAGCCTATAGTGATAAAAAAATACCTAAAGAGACTCTTGTGAAGATTCTTGATGCAGCGGCAATGACACCAAGTGGTGCAAATATGCAACCTTGGGTAAGTTATGCTGTTTCCAATGATGCAGTGCTTAAAAACATTGGTGATGCAGTTATAAAGAAGATGGACGAAGGTATCTTAAATGATCAGTTTATTCAGTACTATCCTGTTAAGTGGGTAAACCCTTATAAAAAACGCCGTATCGTTACAGGCTCTGGACTCTATAAGCTTATGGAAGTTGATAGAAAAGATAATGAAACAAGAATAGAGATGTGGAAAGATAACTTTCGATGGTTTGGAGCAGGCACCGTTATCTTTGTTTTTACAGATAAGGCAAATATCGATGAATCTCAAGGAGTTCTTATTGATTGTGGTGCCTATATGCAGAGCATTATGCTCTCCGCTCAAGAGTTTGGCATAGACTCTTGTCCACAAGGTTCCACTACAGAGTTTGGTAAAGTCATAGCAGATGTTCTTCAAACGCCTGATAATCTTGCTCTTTTATATAGTGTTGTTTTAGGGTACAAAGATGAGAGTGCAAAAATAAATGCCTACCAACCAAAGCGTGTAAAACTTGAAGAGTCTGTAACTTTTATAGACTAATTTTTTCTTGAGCGTGCAGCCTTTGCTCTGTATCGCTCAAGCATACTCTCATTCCCACTCACTCCCCCACTATGCACATATAAAACTTTCTCTTTCTTTTCTTCTAACAAAGAGAGCCAAAGCGATGGGGCATACAGCAGGTCAAACTCTACTCCACTCTCTAATAACTTCGCATATATCTCCAAAAACTCTGGATAAAGTTTTGCAAAATGGTACTTCTTTTTTGGCTCCAAAATGATTAAATTTTCAGGAATAGGATGCAAAGCACTCATCTGCTCTTGTAAGTATGCAGTGTCTCCTACGCAGGGAACCGTATAAACTATTTTCTCAGGAAGAGCAAGAGCTAGATACAAAGCAGTAGTTCCTGTCCCTGATGGTGTAGCTATAGCCTCTATCTCTTCATCTAAAGAGCGAATCTCCTCAGCTAAAACAGCCAAACCCTCTTTGGCACTTCTATCTGCTCCCCCTTGGTCCACTATAAAAGTTTTTGCATCAAGGTTCAGACGAAGTGTAGCTATAAAATCTCTATAGAGTGCATCATCTATCTCAATATGATGCATCCCTAAGCCTAAGGCTAAGAAGAGATTTCCTACTTTTTGTTTTTTTAAAGTAGCACTTATAGCTTTCGTATAGTAAACGAACTCCCACTCTTTATCGTGACACAGTTTTGCAAGGGCAAGCATTGCATTGGATTGTGTGCCTCCATAAGAGATGATTTTTTTTAAATTTTGTTTTGGAGTGTTTATAAGGGTATGAAGTTTACGAAATTTATTACCAGAGAGATAGGGATCAAAAAGGTCATCTCTTTTGATTAAGAACTCTCTACCCTCTAAAATAATTTTAGAGAGTGTTTGAGTAGACATAATGAAGATTTCTAATTATTTTATTGTAGCTTTTTTCTGGAGAGCATCCATTTTTTCTTTCATAATATCTTTAAATTTTTCTCTTTTTAAACGCTGCTCTATAAAATCTTTTACATCATTAAATGCACGAGTTTGTGCACCTTTTTTATCTTCTAAGTAGATAACATGATATCCAAACTGAGTTTTTACTGGTTCAGTAGTGATAGTTCCCTCTTTCATACTAAATACTTTATCATTAAAAGCGGGTACCATCTGACCACGAGCGAAATATCCAAGATCTCCACCTTTTGGTCCACTTGGTCCTGTTGATTTCTCTTTTGCTAACTCTTCAAATCTTGACTTTAATTTTTCACCACTTAAAGTTTTTAGTTTTGCAATAATCTTCTTCGCTTCTAACTCATCTTTTACTAAGATATGACGAGCATGCACGGACTCTTTTTCGTTAAACTCTTCTTTATTTTTGTTATAGTACTCTTTTGCTTCTTTATCGCTTACCTTTACAGAGTCAAGTTGTTTCTTCTGCCATACTTGAATAGCAAGCTCTTTTTTCATTCTCTGCTCAAGTTTTTTGTACTCTTCTTTATACTCTTTAGAGTTTAAAATACCCTCTTTTTTTGCATCACCATAAATAAGTTCTTTACCTATAAGTTGTTGTAAAACTTGCTGACGGAACTGCGCTTGTTTATCTTGTGGAACTTGATTAAATCTACCTTGAGTTGCTTGCATCAACTCATTATCTACCTCTTGTTGTGTAATGGCCTTTCCATTAACCGTTACTAATGTAGCAGCCGATGCTACAGCACCTGAAAGTAAAATAGTTGCTAAAAATTTTGTTGCTATTTTCATTTAATATGTCCTTAGTTTAAATATAAATTCAAGTTTAATACTAATAAACTAATACTTATTAAACAACTAAGCTTCTACTCTCTTTTTGAGATACTTATTTAATACTTCTTCAAGTTTCTCACGAGAAAGAGGTTTTGGCATGTAATCATCTAATCCACTTTTTAGTAATCTCTCTCTATCACCTTCCATTACCATCGCCGTTAAAGCAACAACTGGAGTGAGTCTGTTTATATTCATACTATCTTTAATCTCTTGTGTCGCCTCTATACCATTTTTTTGTGGCATATCAATATCCATAAAAATAAGATCAAACTTTGTTTTTGAGCTATAATGTACCGCTTCTATACCATTTGATGCAGTTGTCACAGCGATGTCATACTCTTGCAGAAGTATCTGAATGAGTCGTTGATTTATCATATTGTCCTCAACAACTAAGGCTTTTACCTCTTTTCTTATATTGAGTTTATCTTCTACTTTTTCCTCTTTTAACTCACCTTTAATTGAATCAAGATGATGAGATATAGGTGTCGGAAGCAGAGGTTTTTTAATCACATCATCAACAATGTGCGTGAGTTTTGTCTGTAGTCGCTCTCCATTTTCAAGCAATATGTAAACAGGTACTGTTTTTGAGTATGTTCCAAGCTCTAACATCCATGAAGAGTCACTCTGATTTGCAACTATATAGAGTGCTTCAACATTAGCATAAACATTTTCATCTAACTGATTTGATTTTACAACATCGATAGCAAAAGAGCGAAGGTAGATAGTTAAAAAATTTGCCTCATCTACTTTTGTTTGGTCAAGAAGTAAAACTTTTACCTTTTTCTTTGGCATCATTTTAAAGTTCTGTCCCTTACTCTCTTTAAAATCAAGCACAAAGTTTACATAAGTACCCTCATCTTCTTGAGACTGTATACGCAGTTCTGAACCAAGGAGTTTTACAAGTCCATAAGAGAGACTAAGCCCTACACCTAAACGCTCATCAGCTTGCGAACCTGAGGTAAAAGGTTCATTGATACGCGCGATTTGATCACTCGATATACCCTTACCATTATCTCGCACGCCAAAGCCTATACTGCAATCTCCATTTTTATGGCGCTTGAGAAGTTTCACTTCTATAATAACCTTACCACTACGAGGTGTAAACTTAATAGCATTTTGAATGAGTGAAAACATAACTTGTCGTATCTTCTTTGCATCACTATTCAACTCTTTAGGAAGTTTAGGATCTATAAAAGTAAGAACTTTCACTCCCTTATCACTTCCTAATGAGAAGAAGCTATGCGCAAGATTTTCCATTAATGGTAGTATATTAAAATCATTTGGATTTAATTCGAGTCTACCACCCTGTAGCTGTGAAAGATCAAGTAGTGTTTCTATATTGGTCATTAAGTTTCGAGAGGAGTGATGTATCATACTTAGATACTCACCCTGCTGCTTATCTAATCGCGTATGCTCTAAGAGTTCTAAAAAACCAAGAATTCCATTCATAGGCGTACGAAACTCATGCCCAATATTGGCTAAAAAGCGTGTTTTTAACTCTTCAACCTCTTTTGTTTTTAACTCAGCATTGTGAAGTGTTGTTACATCTTCTAACTCAAGCAGATAAAAATCTCTATTTTTTTCAAAAATATGACACTTTGCATCTATATACATTATTTCTTTTGCATTTTTAACAATAGAGACTCTATAGCCATTGGGCTGGTATTTTTTAATGTAATCAAGCCAACTTTTATCTGACTCAGTAAAAATCTCCTCACTCTCATCTGAAAAAAGATCCCGCACACTATCATTTTG
>JALSUU010000240.1 GCA_027071075.1 Sulfurimonas sp.
AAAATTTTATAGACATTTAATAGTAGACTTGAAAAGGTCGCCTCTTTGTGCATAGGATCTGAATTCATCAAGACTTGATGCAGCAGGAGAGAGGAGGGCTACTTCTTTATTTGTTAAGTTTATAGATATCTCTTGGATGGCACTGATGAGATTTTTACATTTTGTCTGTTTTATATTGTACTTTTTAGCAAGAGTAGAGAGTTTCTCTTTGTTTGTGCCAATAGTATAAATATGAAGCTTTTTTTCTTTTAAAAACTCAAATAGCTCACTTAAATCAACCCCTTTATCATCTCCACCTAAAATAAGATGCATAAAAGAATCTTCATATCTTTTCACAGCCGCGATAGTTGCATCAATGTTTGTTGCCTTTGTATCATTTACCCAGAGTCTGTTTTTAGAGTCTTTAATCTCCTCTTGACGGTGTGGATCAAGTTTAAAATTATTTATCTTTTTATAATCTACTCTATCAAAAAGGAGTTTGTCAACAGCCATTGCTAAAAGGGCATCTGCTAAAAAAGCACCTTTAAATTTTACTTTTGAGATATCTATTTCAAAAAGATTGGCTAAATCTTCTTCATCTCTGTATGTAATAATTGCAGCAGGACTTTCTACATCTTTATAAGCTTCTGGAATAATGGCTCTGTCTGTACTTTTCATCATCGTAAGTGGCTTAAGTTTATCAGCTATATAGGCTTCTTCGCTTCCATGCCAACTAATATGATCAGGTGAAAGTGGAAGTAGAACATAGATATTTGGTGCAGCTGTATTTGTGTAGTGCATCGTAAAACTACTTGTTTCTAAAATCCAGATAGGGGATTTTTGGTCTAACATGGCTAAAGGGATGCCAATATTCCCACCGGCAACACTCCCTTTATCTTCAAGCAGATGTTGCATCATCTGTGTAGTAGTCGTTTTTCCATTTGTACCACTTATCCAAACTTTCAAGTTAAAAACATCTGCAAAGTAGTCATACTCACTTATGAGGTTTTGTGCTTTTTGTATGAGTGGGTTTGATGGAGGAATACCTGGACTTGTTATCTCTAAGTCTGAGTGATTTGCATCAAACTCATGTGAGGGTCTTACAAAAGAACCATTTACACCTCCGTAGGGTTCTTGACACTTATCATCATAAAAAACTGCATTTTTAATATGTTTGGCTAAAGGTTTTGTCGTTGTTCCATAGCCGAAGATAGAGACTCTTTTTGCTTTATGCATATAACCACTTCTGTGCAATTTTTCTGAGTGCATCAGGGTTTTCTGATGCAAAAAATTTAAGTTTTGGATCTCTATATTTCTTTGAGAAGTAAAACTCTTTTTCTAAAAACTCGACAATGGCATCACCTGAGTGAATGAGTAGAGTTTTTTCACCAAAGTAGTTTTGCAGAGTCTTACTTAAAAGAGGAAAGTGGGTGCAGCCTAAGATAAGAGCATCTGGAGTTTTTTTATTTTTAAAGTAATGATGCAGAGTAGAAGTAAGAATATCACCATCAAATATCTCCTCTTCAACAAGGGGTACAAAGAGAGGGGTAGGGGTTGATTGTAAGTTTTGAAACTGTAGTTTTTTTAAACCTTCTTCATAAGCGTTTGAGGCTATTGTAGCCTTTGTTCCAATGATGAGAATATTTGATTTTTTATCTTTAAGCGCATTTGCAGTAGCCAATACTCCTGCATCAACAACTCCAATAACAGGGCAAGTTGCACTCTCTCTCATCTCGCTTAAAGCATAGGCACTGACAGTGTTACAAGCAACTACTATCATATCTAACTCAAAGTTTTTGAAAAATTCTACTGCCTCGATAGCGTAACGAATGATGGTGTTTTTATCTTTGGAGCCATAAGGAACACGGGCTGTATCTCCAAAATAGATAATCTCTTCAAAGAGCTGATGATGCAGAAGTGATTTTACTACAGTAAGACCACCTATTCCACTATCAAAAACTCCGATTTTCATGTTTATTTATCCGTATTCATGCTCTCAAGAAACTCTTGATTTGTCTCTTTTTTACCCATAGTGTTGTAGATAAATTTGAGTGCTTCAACTTCATTGTCTTGTTTATGTAACATTTGACGAAGGATAAATACTTTTTGAAGTGTCTCTTTTCCGATAAGTAATTCATCTTTACGCGTACCAGATTTAAGAATATCAATAGCAGGGAAGATTCTTCTCTCTGCGATTTTTCTATCGAGAACAACTTCCATGTTACCAGTACCTTTAAACTCTTCAAAGATAACTTCATCCATACGACTTCCAGTATCTACGAGTGCAGTAGCGATGATAGTTAAACTTCCACCATTTTCTATGTTTCTAGCAGCTCCAAAGAATCTTTTTGGTTTATGAAGTGCATTTGCATCAACACCACCTGAGAGTACTTTACCACTTGAAGGTGTTACTGTATTGTAAGCACGAGCAAGACGAGTGATAGAGTCAAGAAGTATAACTACATCACGACCCATCTCAACCTTTCTTTTTGCTTTTTCTATAACCATCTCAGCCACTTTAACATGGTTTTTAGCAGGCATATCAAAAGTAGAAGAGTAGACCTCACCCTTCACACTTCTCTCCATGTCTGTAACCTCTTCAGGTCTCTCATCAACGAGTAAAACAAGTAAGTCAACTTCAGCATGATTGGCAGTGATACCGTGTGCTATCTCTTTAAGAAGTTCTGTTTTACCACTTCTTGGAGGTGCGACAATAAGACCACGCTGTCCTTTTCCAATAGGAGAAAAGAGGTCGAGCATACGCCCCGTTAAACCTTTTTCACGGTACTCTAGTTTCAATTTTTCTTCTGGGTAAAGTGGAACAAGATTTTCAAAGAGTGGACGCTTTTTACTCTCTTCTGGTGGCAGACCATTTACAGCTTCTATCTTGATGAGTGCGTAGTAACGCTCTTGATCTTTTGGAGGTCTTACTTGACCTGTTACAACATCACCATTTCTTAGAGCAAATCGTTTGATTTGTGTGTTTGAAACATAGGCATCGTTGATAGATTCATTAAAAGATTTGTCGATAGAGCGGATAAAACCATACCCATCTTGCATAATCTCTAAGATACCACTAAAGAGAATAAAACCACCCTGAGCAGTTTGTGCCTTTAAAATCTCAAAGATAACATCTTGGCGTTTTAACTCTTGAGGATGTTCAACATTTAACTCTTCAGCGATGTTAATAAGCTCTTCAATACTTTTAGTACGAAGATCTTCTACGCTTGAACCTTTTACAGGAGTATGCGTTCTTTTTGAGTTGTTAGAGTTGTTTGAACGATTATTGTTTTTAGGTTTTTGATTGTTGTTACGAGGTTGTTGTGAATTGTTATCACTCATATAATGACTGCCTTAGTTTTATGATTGGGTTACGAGGGAAAGATTTGTATAGATATCTTGCATATCTTTTTAGTTAATGTAATTTTACACTAACTAAAGTACTAATGTCAAGTTTTTATCTCTTTAGCGCGTTAATACCCTCTACAATAGCAGAAATTTCTGCTTTTGCCTCAGTTAAAGTTTTTTGTGTACTCTCTGCAAGTTTACGAACTTCATCAGCGACTACTGCAAACCCACGACCATGCTCTCCCGCTCTTGCCGCTTCTATAGCAGCATTGAGTGCGAGAAGATTTGTCTGTTCTGCTATATCTGAAATCGTCTCAAGCACACTAAAAATACCTTGGCTTTGATTTTGAAGGTTTTTAATATCTGCATCATAGTCAAGGTTTACAGCCGAAGAGTTTGATTCGTGCTTGGATAACTCATTTTTTAAACTTGATACATACTCATTTAAGTGTTGTATCTCTGTCTGACTCTCCTCTTCTAAGCTCTTCTGTTGTACTTCAAAGCTTTTAGCGCTTGTTATGAGTTTCTTGTTTTTGGATAGCAACTCTTCATTTTCACTTGATAAACGCGTATTTAAAGATTGTAGTTTTTGAATCTCTTTCTCTTGGGAAGTAGAGTTTTTTTCATTGTGTTGTCGAAAATTCTTAAGTTCTGAAATAAGAGAGTTGTTTTCCTCTTGACTCAATTCTACTTCTGAAATAAGTTTTCGCTTGTTGCTATTTTCTTTTTTATTAAAGAAAATATACCCAATAAAGAGACCAAAAAATGAAGATAAAATAATTGCAATAATAAGTTGTAAGTTAGAACTTTTTTGAGTAGTTGTATCTTTGTAAAGTATCTTGTCCTTATAAATTATCTTATCTTTGTAGATAATTTTATCAAGATAGACTATTTTCTCTTTCTTCGCATCTACTAAGTCTAAATTTGCATTACTCATTTGAAGGTATAAGGTTCTTATATTTTCTACTTCATCAGAACTTAGTTTGTTGTTTTTCTCATGGAGACTTGAAATAATATGAATAGTTCTTTTTTGAAGAGACTCATACTCTTTTTGAGAAACTTTTTTATCGTGTGTAGCAAGGATTAGGAAGTATAAAGAGGCTTTGTTTTCTGTAGAGAGCTTACCTGAAAGTGCATCTAACTGAGCGTTAAGTTCTGAATAGGTTTTTTCAATATCTGATGCAAAGAGGTGAAGGCAAAGGAGTAAAATGCTTAAAAATATTTTCATAAAAATATTCTAGCATTATTTAAGTGTTATTTTTATAAAGAAAGTGGAAAAAATAGTATAACATTAGTTTATATTAATATAAGCCAATGCTAGTATAATTCAAGATAATAAAATTCAATAAGGTTGTGAAATGAAAAAAATTCTTTTACCAGCTTTACTTTCCATGACACTTTTTGCTTCTCAAAATAGTGATTATGTTGGTATAGGTGGGGGTAATAGCTGGTTTGCTGTAGATAAACCCACAGAAAAAGTAACAAATGATGGTCTCCATGGAACTTTTACGCTAGGTCATAAGTATGAAGATTATGGTCGTTTTTATGTTTCTGGAACATATCTAAATAGTTCAAACACAGTAAGTAGTTCAGGTGTATACTCTGTAGCTTATGATGCAATGTTCCCAATAGTAGATGATATATTATCTTTTTATGTTGGTCCAGTTATAGGCTATACAACATATACTGAAGGAAGTCTTGATTTAAGTGGTCTCCATTATGGTGGAGAGACAGGGTTGACTTTAGCTTTTGGAGATACTTTTGAAATTGAAGGTGGATATCGTTTCTTAAAAGAGACAGGGGAATCAATTACTACTAAAGCAAGAGATATGCAGATGGCATACCTTCAAGCAAACTTCTACTTTAACTATTAAATCTTTCATTTAAAAAGTAGTGGTTTTAACCATTACTTTCTTTTCTTAAAGTGAGTTATTAAAACTCACTTCCGATTACTACATTCTCAAAAGTTAATGTTCCACTACTGTTACTATCTGGATCAGCTACTACATGTACTTCTACAAATGATGTACCATTTTGTTTATTCGCTCCGTAACAATATTTGATACTATTTTCTGGTTGCATACTGGAATCTACGCGTTTTACTGATACAACACCTTCTGATTTTACATTCATACTATATCCAAAATTAGCATTTTTTAACCATTCACCTGTTTCACTGATTCTAGGGTAAAAACGGATATAACCATCGTATCCTCTAGCAAAAGTAAATGTTTCAGAGTCAAGACCTTTTGCTCTCAATGTTACTTTTTTTGCTTCGCCAAGTCTTGTTGTGGTATCTTCTATGTTTTGCTTACCAACAAGATTAACCCAAAGAATTACATCCTTCCCTGTAAGATAATAATCATACTCAACATTAAGTCGCATACTACCAGTAGAATCGAGTGTATAGTTGTCATTTTCAGGATAAACATTTCCTATCCATTCAACACCATCTCTACAAGCATCTTGTCTAAAGTTATTTCCAACAGCAAAACCAAGGTCTTTTGTAACTGCACCATTATAGTCATCTACTAAATCTAAAATGGAGGTATCGTCATTTGTATTTATTGTCCATTTGCCAGAAGCATTATATGTATAACCATTTCCAAAAGTTACTAAGTAATCATTTGCTTGCTGTACATTTGCAAATACATTAGAACTTCCAAGTGAAGAGTTTACACTTAAGCTTCTCTCTACTCCATTCAGTGTAGCATTTCCTTCAAAAGTTCTATAGTAAAGATAATTTGCATCATTAGAAGTAGGAGCACTACTTTGTGCGTACCCTGCCATCATCCCCATTGAAACTGCTGGATTTGTATTTACTGGATTATTGTATTTATCAGTTACTGAGACAACCCATTTTTCTATAAATTTTGCATTATTTGATTTTTCAGTTGAATTATATGAGAGACTAATCGCAGTCGGAGGTCCTGAAAGTATAATCATATTATATACTTTTGTAAGTGTTTGTGTCTTTCCATTGACATCGGTAAAGGATGCAGTAACTTTTAAAGGAACGATGCCTGAAATTTTAAATGATTCTAAACTTACAGTAATAGTGTCTTTTTTAGTTACAGTAATTTGTGTTGCTTTTGTGCCTGTACTATCATTTAAAATAGCAAGCTTTGTATTTAAAAGAGTAACTTTTATAGAGTTCATATTTTTAGCTAAGACTAGATTTCCCTGAGCATCTTTAACATTAAATGAAATCTGTTTAGAACTCTCTAGGTGCATTGTCACATCAGAATCAGATAAAGAGCTATTAAGACTATATGTTGTTAGCGTCACTTGGTCTGAATCTGGTTGGAGTGAAAATGTATATGTTTTAGATACTGTAGAATTTGTTTCATAGTAAAATTTAAAAGCTATATCTGCTGTATTAGCTTTTAAGTTACTTGGTGCAGTGTATCTAAATTGAGCTTTTCCACTTTTATCAAGTGCAACAGAAGAACTCTCAAAACTTCCTATGTCTCTACCTGTTTTTACATCAGCAGGATATACAATGTTAACATTACCTTTAGTATAAGGATTGTTAGTATCATCAAAAACACTTACATCTATTGTTACTATTTCACTGTTTGAAGTAAGTGTGTCGGTGTTTACTGGTAGATATACTGAGATGCCAGAAGATGAAGCAGCTTCCAAATCCTCTGCAGTTGCAATACCCCCGATACTATTCTCCTGACACCCAGTAAAGAGAATAGAAGAGAGAAGAACAAAGCTAGCTACGAACTTTTTTAAAATTTGCATAAGTTTCCTTAAATTATAATGTTTCGTATTCTATCTACTAGCAGATTAAATATCCTTTAAATAAAGTGTAGTGACTTTTGTTGTTTTTTGTAATAGCGACGATAAACCCCATCAGACAGTGGTTTAAAGGAAAAATATAAATTTCAAATTATAATTTAAAGAAATAGTATAAACTTTTTTATGCATATATTTCTTTATTAAAGTTGTCAAACTTTTTGAGTGTTTTTCAAGAAGTCTAATGAACTTCTTGGATACTTTTTGTTAAAATACTCTTATGAAAAATCTATATAAAATATTAGTTACAAATGATGATGGATATGAAGCAAAAGGACTGCTCTCTTTAGTAGACGCTCTGAGAGAGTTACAAGATGTAGAAGTGACAGTAATCGCCCCTGCAAATGAGAAGTCTGCTTGTGGACACTCTCTAACTCTGACAAGACCTCTTCGTTTTGTCTCAGTTGGCGATGATTTTTATAAGCTTGATGATGGAACACCTAGTGATTGTGTCTATCTTTCACTCAGTACAATGTTTGAAAATGATAAACCTGATCTTCTTGTGAGTGGTATTAACCGTGGTTCAAATATGGGAGAAGATATTACCTACTCAGGAACGGCTGCTGGAGCTATGGAGGGTGTTTTACATGACATTCCCTCTATCGCTATCAGTCAAGTGATGGATTTTAGCAATCCTGATGGTGATTTCAGACTTGCAAAAGAGACTATTAAAAAGATAGTAACAAAAATTCGTGAGGGTACATTTCCTCTCCCTAAAAGAGAATTCTTAAATATTAACATCCCTCCCGAAAAACAGACAGCTGAGATGAAAGTAACCTATGCGGGGTATAGACACTATGCAAATGATTCGCATCTTCATAGAAATCCAAGAGGGGAGGAGTACCATTGGTTAGGTCTGCATCCTTTGGATTTTTCTTCTAGGGAAGGCGTTCAGGGTTTGAGTGATTATGTTGCTATACAAGAGGGGTATATTTCTATCACTCCTATAATGCTTGATTTAAGCGCTTATAAAAGTATGAAAACTTTACAAGAGTGGCTATAGATGGGAAAGTATGATCGTATAGAACTCCTTTTAGGAGATGATTTTAAGAAGTTAGAAGATGTAAAAATTATTCTACTTGGTGTTGGTGGTGTTGGGAGTTTTTGCTTGGATTGTCTCTATCGTAGTGGCGTGAAAAATATTACTATTGTAGATTTTGACAGCTATGATGACTCCAATCAAAATCGTCAAATGTGGTCAGAGTTGCATGAGGGAGAGCTAAAAGTAGAAGCTCTCAAAAAACACTACCCAGAAGTAGAGATAATTAATAAACGAGTAGATGAACAGTGGATATGGGATTTTGACTTTGAGAGTTATGATTTAGTCCTTGATGCCATAGATGATAGAAATGCCAAACTAGCTCTTGCACAAAAGTGTTATAAAAAACTAATAAGCTCTTTTGGTGGAGCAAAAAGAATGGATCCAACGCAGGTCAAAGTGGATGATATCTGGAAAAGTTATGGAGATAAATTTGGTTCTAAAATACGCTATGAGTTGAAAAAAAGAGGCTTTAAAAAGAAGTATAAAGTGATATTTTCTTCCGAAGAGGCTAACATAAAAGAGAAGGGAAGTTTTATGGGTGTGACTGCTACCTTTGGGCTTACTATGTGTGGTGAAGCGATGAAAAAGATAAGAGGAAAGAAGTAATTGTTTGATTTTTTAGATAGTGATTGGTTTAATATTGGTTTAGAAGTAGTTTTTGTACTACTTATAAGTTATGACATAAAAAAATATTTTCAGACAAAAAAACGAGAATATCTTATAAATATAGTTTTAACTATAGGTTTTGCTATATGGGCACTCTACCCTTACTATAGATCCTATATAGGTTGGCAAGAGGGTCAAAAAAAAGTGATGCTTTCGCATTGTGGAGATACAAATGATACGAAACTCTGCAGCTGTTTAGATGAATCAACTTTTAAAAGTTATACATATGATGAATATATCCTTTTAGATAAGAATACAACTGACTATAAAGAGTGGTTTAAAGAGACAAAAGAGGATTGTTTAGATGATGGATGGTTTTGATTTAGACTCTGCTCTTGTTTGTGAGGGTATTGTTGGTGATGGTTGTGGCGGTGGAAGAGTTTTTTTTGTTGAAGATGAAAAACTTTTTGCTTATGATTCTCTTACAAAAGAGAGGATGGAACTTTTGGCTGATTTAAAGGGTGCGATAAGTATTTGTAAAAGTGCTTGCATCATCTCTATTGAGTTAGAGAGTGAAACGATAGAGTTTGACTTATCGACTTTGAGTAAAGTTTCGATATAATTTAAAAAATCTTTGAGAGGTGTGTTGTTATGATTTATAAGAAAACTATTTTTGTATCTATGCTCTTTTTTTCTACTCTATTGCTAGCAGATGTTATTTCTACTGATGCAGATAGAGATGGTGTGATTGACTTTAAAGATGATTGTATTACTACTCCTATTGGCTATTATGTTGATGCAAAAGGGTGCGCAAATTTACTTATACTCCATCCAGATTTTTCTAAAAATGGTTTTGATATTTCTGATAGTTTAGAAAAAGAGCTAAAAATTTTGGTAAGGTTTATGAAAAATCGTCCACATCATAGAATGACAATCATAGGACACTCGAGTCGAACAGCAGTAAGTGGGGATGCTTATAATCTCAAACTTTCTAAAAAAAGGGCAGAAGCTTTAAAAAAAGAGCTTATAAGTCGTGGTATATCTGGAGAGAGGATTACAACTTCTGGAAAGGGTTTTCACGAACCTCTTTACTCAAATGAAACAAAAGAGGGAAGAAGCAAAAATCGTCGTTTAGAGATAGAATTTAGTGAAGAGTAGTAAAAAGAAATAGACTCCGTTCATTAATTCCCACTACATTGCTTGGGTTTAATGGAAGTTAGTTTATAATAAGAAAATAAAAACAAATAAAGAGAAATAATAATGCAACAAGTTGAACCAATGACACTTTTCGGTTATGAAAAGTTACAAGCAGAAGTAAAAGATTTAAAAGAAGTAAAACGCCCCCAATGTGTAAAAGATATTGAAGAAGCACTTGAACATGGAGACTTAAAAGAGAATGCTGAGTACCATGCAGCAAAAGAGATGCAAAAAAATATTGATAACCGTTTAGCTGAACTTCAAGAAGTTCTTGGAAACTCTCAGATTGTAGATCCTAGAGAGTTAGAGCATGCAAAAATCTCTTTTGGGTCAACTGTTGTTATGACAGATATGGACACGGATGAAGAGCTGACTTATACTATTGTTGGTGGGTGTGAATCAAATCCTGATATGGGTCTTATCTCTTTTGGTTCTCCTTTAGCAAAACAACTTCTTGGAAAAGAGGAGGGGGATGAGGTAAAAGTTCGCCTTCCTGGTGGAGAGAAAGAGTTTGAGATAGATGAGGTAAAATACCAAGAAATAGTTTTTGAGTGTAACTAAAGATGGAAGTAAAAAAAACTTTTAATGTTGGAATCGTAGGAGCAAGTGGATATACTGGTTTAGAACTTGTAAAAATGCTTCTAAATCATCCTCATTTCAAACTCACTTATATCGCAAACTCTGAGGGTGGTACAACTATAAATAAGTTACATCCCTCACTTAACGGTGTTTGTGAAGACTCAGTAGATAAAGCAGATGTAGAAGAGATAGCAAAAAAATGTGATTTAGTTTTTTTAGCAGTACCGCATAAAACAGCTATGGCTTATGTAAAACCGCTTATTGATTTAGGGGTAAAAGTTGTTGATCTCTCTGCTGATTATCGTTTAACGCAAGAGGTATATGAAGAGTTTTATGTGCCACATACGGATATCAAAAATTTAGAACATGTTGTTTATGGTCTTCCTGAACTTTTTAGAGAAGAGTTAAAATCTGCATCCTTAGTTGCAAATCCAGGATGTTTTCCAACTTCAGCAATTTTAGGGCTACTACCATTTATGGATAAAAGAGTTGCACATACGCCTATTATTATTGATGCAAAAACGGGTGTAAGTGGTGCTGGTAAAAAACTGAGTGATGTTACACACTTTGTAAATGTAAATGATAATTTATTTGCTTATAACCCTTTGATGCACAGACATGCCCCTGAGATAGCACAAAAACTTGGAGTAGATTTTGATGAGGTAAATTTTGTGCCGCATCTTATTCCTTTAACAAGAGGAATGATAAGCTCTATCTATATTCAAGTGAGTGGTGACTTTGATGCTTTAAAACTCTTACAAGCGTTTTACAAAGATGAAAAAAATGTGCGTGTTAGTGAGACTCCTGTGGATATGAAAAGTGTAGCAGGTACTAACTTTTGTGATATCTATGTAAAAAGAAAAGGTAATGTACTTTTCATCTCAAGTGCTATTGATAACTTGATGCGTGGAGCATCTTCGCAAGCAGTTGCAAATGCAAACTTAATGATGGGGCTTGATGAAAATAGTGCAATACCAAATATTGCCTATGTCCCATAATATAAAACTTCTTGAGGGTGCCTGCATCATCTCTGATGCACACTACTCAAAGCTTCGACCTGAACTCCTCTCTTTTATAAAAGAGATAGAGTCAGGGAGAGTCAAAACAAGACAACTCATTTTGATGGGTGATATCTTTGATACCCTCTTTGGTGAAGTCTCTTTCACACATACCATAAATCAAGAATTAATTCACTCTTTAAATAATATCTCTCAAAATATTGAACTTATCTATTTGGAAGGAAATCATGATTTTAATCTGCAGAAAATATTTCCTAAAGCAAAAGTTTTTGCATTAAAACAACAGCCTATAACTAGTGATTTTCACAATAAAAAGATAGCCTTCGCTCATGGTGATTTTGATTTAGGATTGCGCTATAAACTCTATAGTTTTGTGATACGAAACCCTTTGACTCTTATACTCCTTGGCTTTATAGACAGAGTTACAAAACACTCTATTTTGAAAAAACTTGATAACTATTTAGCAAAAAAAGATGATTGTAAAACTTTTGTGGGATTTAGAGAGTATATAGAACTACGGAATTTAGAGAAGTATAAGTGCGATTATTTTATAGAGGGGCATTATCACCAAAATAGTGCTTTTACATTTGGACAATATAAGTATATAAATTTAGCAGCTTTTGCTTGCAATCAAAGATATTTTATTGTAAAATCAGTCAAAGATAATGAATTTTTAGAAGAACACTCTTATAAGGAGAGGTAATAGAATGGATGATAATTCCCTAAAAGTTGGTTCCAATGAGATGGAACTTGTAGACTTTCGTATACAAAAACAAGAAGATGGTGATGTATATGAAGGAATTTATGGAATAAATGTCTCAAAAGTAAGAGAGATTATTCGTGTTCCAGTATTAACAGAACTCCCTGGTACTCCTGAGTTTATAGAGGGTATTTTTGATCTTCGTGATGTTGTTATTCCTGTTGTAAATCTTGCAAAGTGGATGGGAATAATTGAACCAGAAGGTGCAAGAAAAAATTCTCGTGTTATTATCACAGAGTTTAATAATGTCCTTATTGGTTTTGTCGTGCATGAAGCAAAAAGAATCAGAAGAATAAATTGGGCAGATATTGAACCAGCAACTTTTATGAGTCCTGCAGGAAATCTTGACTCAAATAAAATCACGGGTGTGACAAAGATAGAAGGCGATAATGTTCTTCTCATCCTAGATCTTGAGTCTGTTGTTCAAGATTTAGGACTCTATGAGCCTGATGTAGAAAATATTCCACAAGAGCTTGAAAAGTTTACTGGTTTAGCCCTGATTCTTGATGATAGTTCAACTGCGAGACGCATTGTAAAAGAAGCACTGATAAAAATGGGATTCCAAGTAGTGGAAGCTATGGATGGACAAGAGGGACTTGATAAACTAGATGAACTCTATGAAACATATGGTGCTAATATTGCAGATACTTTAAAAATTATTATTAGTGATGTGGAGATGCCAAAAATGGATGGTTTTCATTTTGCCGCACAGGTAAAAGAAGATATTCGTTTTAAGAACATACCAATAGTCTTTAACTCCTCAATCAGTGATCATTTTAGTGAGAGTAGAGGTGTAGAAGCAGGTGGAGAAGCTTACTTAGTAAAATTTGAAGCAAGCTCATTTTATAATGAAGTAGCACGAATAGTTCGTGCTCATACTAATGTAGGAGTGTAAATATGGATGAATTTCAGGAGATACTACAAGACTTTTTAGTTGAGTCCTTTGAACTTGTAGAAAAACTAGATGAAGATTTGGTAGAGTTAGAAAATGACCCAGAGGATTTAGAACTTTTAAATGGAATTTTCCGTGTTGCGCATACTGTAAAAGGTGCTTCTTCATTTTTGAACTTTGATGTTTTAACACACTTAACCCATCATATGGAAGATGTGCTTAATAAAGCGAGACATGGAGACCTTGTTCTCACTCCAGATATTATGGATGTTATTTTAGAGTCAGTGGATCTTATGAAAGCACTCTTAGAGACTATTCGTGATACAAGTGCTGATGCAGGGATTGATGTCGCTGCCTGTGTTGCACGACTTGATAAAATAACAGGTGGTGATGGTAATGTTGCAACACCTGAATCTATTGCTCCTGCTCCTGAAGCAGTTGCTGAAGAGGAAGTTGTAGAAGTAACTCCTGCTGAAGATGAGCCTGATTATGATAACATGAGTCCTGATGATTTAGAAGCTGAAATTGAGAAGCTACTTCAAGAGCGTCAAGCAGAAGATAAGGCAAAGCGAGAGGCGAAGATTGCAGCAGGAGAGAGTGTTTTAGAAGCACCACCTGAACCAACTGAAGAGTCTGCAAGTAAAGCGAAACCTGAGCCAACTCCAGAACCTACGCCTGAGCCGACACCAGCACCAGCTGCTTCTGCACCAGTAAGTACGGCTTCATCAACTCCAAAAGAGGATTCTAAAGCAGCAGCACCTGCAAAACGAGCGCCTGCTGCTGTTGAGCAGACTATTCGTGTTGATGTAAAAAGGCTTGATCACCTTATGAACCTTATTGGGGAGTTAGTTCTTGCTAAAAATAGACTGATTAAGATTAATGATGATGTTGAAGAGCGTTATGAGGGAGAGGAGTTTTTAGAAGAGCTGAATCAGGTTGTTTCGATTGTTTCACTTGTAACAACAGACCTTCAAATCGCTGTTATGAAAACAAGAATGCTTCCAATTGGAAAAGTTTTCAACAAGTTCCCAAGAATGATTCGTGATTTATCGCGAGAACTTAATAAAAAGATTGATTTAGTTTTAGGTGGAGAAGATACAGAGCTTGACAAATCAATCGTTGAAGAGATTGGAGACCCTTTAGTGCACATTATCCGTAACTCTTGTGATCATGGTGTTGAGATGCCAGAAGATCGTATAGCAGCAGGGAAGGATGAAACAGGAACTATTGAACTCAAAGCGTATAATGAAGGGAACCAGATTGTTATCCAGATAGATGATGATGGAAAAGGTCTTGATACAAATATGCTCAAAAATAAGTCCTTAGAAAAAGGTATTATCACTGAAAAAGAAGCAGATAACATGAGTGATAAAGAGGCTTTTGGACTTATCTTTAAGCCAGGTTTTTCCACTGCTGCTGCTGTTACAAGTGTGAGTGGTCGTGGTGTTGGTATGGATGTTGTAAAAACAAATATCGAAAAACTCAATGGTATGATTGATATTGATAGTGAACTAGGTGTTGGAACTTCAATGAAGCTCAAGATTCCTTTAACACTTGCGATTATTCAAGCTCTTTTAGTTGGGGTTCAAGAGGAACATTATGCGATTCCACTTGCATCAGTCTTAGAGACTGTAAGAATCTCTAAAGATGAGATTTATACAGTTGAAGGACGCAGTGTTATGAGACTGCGTGATGAAGTACTCTCTCTTGTTCATATAGGAGATATCTTTGAAGTCGAGCGTATTTTAGATGCAAGTGAACATGCTTATGTTGTTGTGCTTGGTTTAGGAACAAGTAAACTTGGGCTTATTGTAGATACATTAGTAGGACAAGAAGAGATAGTTATTAAATCTCTAGGAGATTATCTTAAAGGCATCGAGGGTGTAGCTGGAGCAACTATCCGTGGTGATGGTGGTGTGACACTTATTGTAGATGTTGTAGCACTGATGCAGATGGCAAAAGATGTAAAAGCAACACCTCTGAGTGAAATCACTTCAGAATCATCAGCAAATCTAGAAAAGACAAAGGCGAGTGACTATACAGTTATGATAGTGGATGACTCAAAAACAGATAGAACGATTATGAGAAAATCCTTAGAGCCTATGGGAATGACTCTAGTTGAAGCGAGTGATGGTCAAGAAGCACTGAATATTTTAAAATCAGGGGAGTATAACTTTGATGCAATGCTGGTTGATATAGAGATGCCAAGAATGGATGGTTACACTTTAGCTACAGAGATTAAAAAGTATAATAAGTACAAAAAATTACCACTTATAGCAGTAACCTCTCGTACAGGTAAATCAGATAGAATGCGTGGTGTTGAGTCTGGTATGGTTGAGTACATTACAAAACCATACTCTGCAGACTACTTATCGAGTGTAGTACAAAGAAATGTTAACTTTAAAGCGGAGTTTTTATAATGAGTGATAAATTAAAACAGATAATTAACCAGCAGGGTGACCAACAAAATGTTGCACTAGACCAACTTGATGATGTAGTACAATTAGTTGGCTTTATTATTGGAGATGAGGAGTATGCTATTCCTATTCTTTCTATTCAAGAGATTATTAAACCTTTTTCTTGGACGCGTGTTCCACAGGTGCCAAAGTATGTTTTAGGTGTTTTTAATCTTCGTGGAGCAGTAATTCCTCTCATAGATTTACGCGCTAAGTTTGGTCTGCAAACAAAAAAACAGTCAGATGAGACTCGCTTTATTGTTATGAGACATGGTGATGATGTCGCTGGATTTGTTATAGATAGATTAACTATGGCAATTCGTATCAAAAAGACAGATATTGGACCTGCTCCAGATACTGTAAATGGTGATGATACTATCATAGATGGTGTTGGAAAACAAGCAGATAAAATTATTACTATTTTAAAAGTAAATAAACTTTTAGAGAGAGATTTTTAAGTCTAATAATGCAAGAAAAACTGATAATTACGCAAGAAAACAATAAACTTTTACTCTCCTTTAATGGAGAGTTAACTCTTTATGAAATCACAAAACTTCAAAAACAGATATCTGATTATAAGCAAAAAAATATTACTACTTATGAAATTGACCTACAGGGTGTAAGTTATATTGATACTGCTGTCGCTCTCTTTTTGTTACGGTTTGAAGAGAATCGCAGTAGTGCAGAATCTACAGTGGTATTTACTTATGATAATGAAAAACTAGCTGCTACTTTAGCCTTAGTGAAATCTCAAAGACAAACAGTGAGAGAGGAAGTTTTACCTCCTAAAAAAACAGTGATGCAAAAACTGACAAAAAAGTTAAATAGCCTCTCTAGTGGAATTATCTCTTTTATGAGTTTTTTTGGTCAACTTGTTTTAGCAAACTTACACTATCTAAAATCCATTAAAAATATACGATTTAAAGAGATAGCTTTCGAGATGAATGAGTCTGCTATTAAAGCCATAGGTATAGTCTCTCTTACGAGTTTTTTGATTGGACTTGTAGTAGCCTATCAGTCGGCATTTCAACTCAAGTCTTATGGTGCAAATATATTTATAGTTGATATGCTTGGAATCTCTATTTTACGAGAACTTGCCCCACTTATTACAGCAATAGTAATTGCTGGGCGAAGTGGTTCTGCTTTTACTGCACAGATAGGTGCTATGAAAATAACACAAGAACTTGATGCGATGAAGAGTATGGGTTTTGATCCCTTTGCCTTTTTGGTTATGCCTCGAATTATAGCACTTATGATTACCCTTCCGATATTGATTTTTATAGCCGATATAATGGGGATGCTTGGTGGTATGATAGTTTCTAATCTTGATTTGGGCATCACAACAGAACTTTTTTTAGATAGGTTTCGTGAGGTTGTTGCTGTAAAGCACTTCTATATTGGTATACTTAAAGGACCATTTTTTGCATTTTTGATTGCTAGTATAGGAATTTACAGAGGTTTAGTTGTCAAAGATGATACTCAGAGTATAGGTTTTAACACTACAAAGAGTGTTGTTGAGTCTATTTTTGCGGTCATAGTATGTGATGCACTCTTTTCTATAATATTTACAAATTTGGGAATATAATGAAACCGATTATAGAAGTGAAAGATTTAAAGACTATTTTTGGAGAGAAGGTTGTTCATAATGGACTCAACCTTAGCATAAATGAGGGTGAAATATATGGGCTTTTAGGTCCGAGTGGATGTGGAAAAACTACTCTACTTCGTGAGATGGTAATGCTTGAAGATATCTCTCACGGAAGTATAGATATCTTAGGTAAAAAGATTGAAAATATTTCAACGAAGGATGCCCAAGCACTTAAACAAGATTGGGGTGTTTTGTTTCAGTTTGGGGCACTCTTTTCCTCTTTGAGTTTACGAGACAATATCGCACTCCCTTTAGTGGAATACACAAACCTCTCTCAAGCTATGATAAATGAGATAGTAGATTTTAAGATAAGTATAGTAGGATTAAAACCACAAGACTCTGAACTTTTCCCTTCTCAAATAAGTGGAGGAATGAAGAAAAAAGCGGGATTGGCGAGAGCACTTGCTATGGATCCTAAACTGCTTTTTTTAGATGAACCAACCTCTGGACTTGATCCTATTTCAGCCAGAGAGTTTGATGCACTTATCTTAAAACTGCGTTCGATGTTAGGTTTAAGTATCGTGATGGTATCACATGATTTACAATCGATTTATGATACTTTAGATAGAGTAGCGATTATAGATGAAAAAAAGATAGTGTATGAGGGAACAATAGAAGATGTGAAATCCTCAAAGAGTAGTTTCGTGCAAACATTTTTTAAATAATTTAGGAAGATAATAGATGAACAATAAAGTAAATTATGCATTAGTTGGTTTTTTAGTTCTGTTTGGTTTAACACTTATAGGTGGGTTTGCCTACTGGATGCTTAAGCCTACAGCAGATAAAGAGGTTAAAAAATATGCAATCTATTTTGACGAGTCTGTTTTAGGTTTAAATATAGACGCGCCTGTAAAGTATAGAGGTATTTCAGTAGGAAAAGTGATTGATCTCTCCATTAATCCAAAAAACTCTGAACAAGTAAGAGTAATTATAACTGTTTTAAATAACACACCTATTAAAGTAGATACAGTTGCAAAATTAACAGCACAAGGTATTACCGGTTTAACCTATATAAATCTTTCAGAAGGTTCACACCTTGGAAAATCTTTAGAAGCGAAAGAGGGTGAGGAGTATCCCGTTATCAAAACTATTCCATCCTTTTTTGAGAACTTTGAGAAGTCTTTAGGCAGTGTCTCAACAAGACTCTCTGCTACGCTTGGAAGAACAGAAGAGTTACTAGGAACCGATAACCAAGAACAGATGGCACTCCTTTTAAAAAGAAGTGCTAGTGTAATGAAAAAGATGGAAACTCTTTTAGATGATGAAACAATTGACAATATGCAAAAAAGTGTTAAAAATTTGGAATCAATTAGTCGAAAAGTTGATGTGCTTATACCAAATATTGATAGATTTGTAGACAATAGCGTAAACTGGGAAAATAATATCTCCAAATCACTTGGAAGTATTGGTACAAGTTATTTAACTATTAAGTCTTCTATGGGAGAGTTTGAGAGGGCTATTGCAGATGGAGAGTTTAATATCAAAGAGATATCTTCAGATCTAGTGCCAACAATAAACTCTTCATTTTTGGAGATGCAGGAGTTAATGGTGAAGTTTAAAGATATGATGGAGCAATATAATGAGAGTCCATCAGATATCTTTTATAGAAGAGAAGAGATTAATAAAGCTCCAGGAGAGAAGTGAAAATGAAATATATATGGATAGCCTTTGTTCTATTGTTAAGTGGGTGTACCGTAACACAACCTTATGTTTTGGAGTATAAAATAGCTCCAAAAACTTCTAAAAAAATCTCAGATGCCAAAATGTGTAAAGCAAAATCTTTAAAAGTAGCACAGGTTTTTGGAAGACCACAGCTTATGTCCCAGAGTATGCACTACTCAAAGGGAAAGTATGAAGAGTATACTTTTACAGAGTCTAAGTGGTCTACTACACCTGCCGTAGCCATTAGTGCATCACTAGTAGAGAGTATACGAAGTCAGAATATTTTTTCAAGTGTTAGTAGTGCAAGATCAAGAAGTAGAAGTGATTTTATACTTGAGAGTAATGTAGAGGAGTTTATGCAGTACTTTAATAGTGAAAACAATAGCTCTTCTGCGAGAGTCGCCGTTGATATGTCCTTGATAGATACTAAACATAATAAAATAATCAAAAGCAAAAAATTTACAAAAGAGTTAAGTGTAGAAACTCTTGATGCACATGCAGGTGTAAATGCACTTAATAGTGCTCTCTCAGGGATTTTAGATGAGAGTAATGTCTGGTTAGAGGGTATCTGTGAATGATAGAAGAGAAAGAGTTTCAACGGCGAAGAAAAAAGCTTGCAAAGAGTCTTAAAGTAAACTCTATTGCCATTTTTTTAAGTGCTTCGTATCAGACGAGATCAAACGATACTGAGTTTCCTTTTCGACAAAATAGTAACTTTTACTACCTAACAGGTTTTAAAGAGGATAATGCAGCCTTAGTTATTATACGAGGAAAAAAAGCTATACAAACTTATCTTTTTGTGCAAAAAAAAGAGAAAGAGTTAGAGCTTTGGAGTGGAAAACGGCTTGGTCAGAGTATGGCAAAAGAACGCTTCCATGTAGATGCAGTTTTTACAAGTAGTGAGTTTGAAAAGAGGGTATCTGCACTCTTTAGCAAAAAACAAAATCTTTATATTGATTTTAAATGTGAAGATAAACGACTCGGTTTTTTAAGAGAAAAAAGTAAAAGCATGTCTGCAATTTATAATGCTGCTACTCCTGTAGAGAAACTGCGTCTTATTAAATCAAAGGCAGAGATAGCACTTATAAAAAAAGCGCTCTGTATTACGCAAGAAGCACATCATAGAGCGATTACAATAAGTAAAACTTTGCAATATGAGTATGAACTTCAAGCTGAGATAGAGTATATATTTAAAAAAAATGGTGCTTATAGCGATGCTTATACTTCTATAGTCGCTTGTGGAAATGCTGCAAACACTCTGCACTATATCAGTAATGATAAAAAACTTAAAGAGGGTGCACTTATATTAATTGATGCAGGGTGTGAGTATGATTACTATGCGAGTGATATCACTCGGACTATTCCTGTAAATCAGAAGTTTAGTGAAGCGCAAAAAGATATATACTCTCTTGTTTTAGAGGTAGAGAA
>JALSUU010000241.1 GCA_027071075.1 Sulfurimonas sp.
GCAGAGGGCTACTTTACCACTAAAGTAGATGTTCACGGGGTAGACAATAGTGTCATAGCTCATTACCTCATCTTTATTGCTGATAAATATGGACTACATCAAAAGGTTTTGCTCTTAAGAGTTATTATCATACTTGCTATGATACTGTTTCTCATCATGGCTTATTTAGTGCTTCTTAGCCAAAGAAAAAATAAAAAACTGATAGATTCTCTACATCAACAAGTCATCAAAGAGACAGAAAAAAGTCTTGCATTGATTTATAATGATGAACTCACAGCTTGCTATAAAAAAGAGAAGTTTTTAGTGGACAAAGAGCTCTATAGTCATAATGAGCTTGTTATGCTCAACATCAGAAACTTTAGTCAAGTAAACTCCACTTATGGCTTTAATATTGGTGATGATGTACTTAAACTTATTGCGGAAAAACTTCACACTATTTTAGGGCAAACTCCTTATAGAATCGACTCAGATGAGTTTGTATTTGTTTCTGATGATCCCCAACATGATGTTGAAAAAATCAGAAGCCACTTCAAAGAGTCTGCTCTACACATCACTCATGATGATATCAATCTGCGCGTCTCCTTTAGTTTTTCCGTGGTTCATGGAGGGCAAAGTGATCTTTTACGAAAACTTACTATAGCCCTCAAGCAAGCGAAACAGGAGCCATTTAAAGCTTTTGTTTACTACAAAGAAGAGAATGTAAACAATGACTTCATCAAGTTTAACAGTTACCTTTATGATGCTATCTTTTCACAGCAAAATGCGAGAATAGTTCCCTTTTTTCAGGGAATTAGAAACAACACTACGGGCAAGATCATCAAGTATGAAGCTCTAGCACGTTTAGAAGTGGCTCAAGAGGTCTATGCACCTTTCTTTTTTATAGATATTGCCAAAAACAGTGGTTTTCTTCTTGAAATCACAAAGATTATGATAGATAAAAGTTTTGCTTTTCTTGCACAACAAGACAAAGAGATCACCATTTCTATTAACATCACAGAAGATGACCTCTTCAGTAAAAAGCTCAAAGAGTATCTTCTTCTTAAACTCAAAGAGTATGATTTAGAAGCTAGTAGAATTGTTTTAGAGATTTTAGAGGGTGTGAGTTCGAGTGGGACAAACTCGAGTATCATCCAACTCAAAGAGCTAAAAGAGCTTGGATTTTTACTCGCCATAGATGACTTTGGTGTAGAGTACTCAAACTTTGAGCGAATAAATGAACTCGATGTAGACTTCATTAAGATAGATGGAAAGTACATAAAAGAACTTGGAAAAAGTCAAAAGAGTTATCAGATTACAAAAGCTATCGCTGATTTTGCAAACTCTATGGAGATAGATGTTATTGCTGAGTTTGTAGAGGATGAGGACATTCAAGCCATAGTAGAAAAGATAGGTATTAAATACTCTCAAGGGTACTACTTTTCTAAACCTAGCCCAAAAATTTAACCACCCCTTCATCTAAAAGTGGCTAAAATCACTTATGATAAAAAGATACCCTACTAAGAAAATATATGTCGGTGATGTAGCTGTCGGTGGTGATGCACCTATAAGCACTCAGTCGATGACTTACTCAAATACACATGATGTTGCTTCTACAGTTGAGCAGATTAAACGCTTACACTT
>JALSUU010000242.1 GCA_027071075.1 Sulfurimonas sp.
TGGAAAAGCAAAGTAAGTTAAGACGCGAGTATAATGCTTATGTTTCTGATGAAACCATAGAAGATTACTCTCTGCGTTATACTCCAAAATCATTTCGTACATTCTCTGAACTCCTCATCGCAAATACGGCTATGGGGAGTATATCTTTTTTAGCGCTTGAGGCTATAGGTGCTTCTATCGCTATAAACTATGGTTTTATGACTGCATTTTGGGCAATACTCACTGCTGCAATTATCATCTTTTTAACAGCTATTCCCATTAGCTACCAGGCTGCAAAGTACAACATTGATATCGATCTCATAACAAGAAGTGCAGGTTTTGGGTATGTTGGCTCTACAATTACCTCTCTCATTTATGCATCATTTAGTTTTATATTTTTTGCTCTTGAGGCTGCCATTATGGCGCAAGCTATCGAACTTTATTTCGGTTTACCACTTTCATGGGGCTATTTGCTAAGTTCTCTTGTGATTATTCCGCTTACATTTTATGGGATTACTTTTATAAACAAATTACAACTCTACACACAGCCTATTTGGATTACACTTATGGTTTTACCTTTCATCGCTGTTTTAGTAAAAGAACCTGAGGCTATTAAAAATTTTATGAGCATGAGCGGAGTCATCTCTGGAAGTTCAGAGTTTAATCTCTACTACTTTGGTTTTGCCATGGGAATTTCACTCTCTTTGATTGCTCAGATTGGTGAGCAGGTGGATTATCTGCGTTTTATGCCACCCCTAGAGAAAAAAAATCGCTATAAATGGTGGAGTTCGGTGATCATCGCTGGTCCGGGATGGATAGTCTTAGGTTTCTTAAAGCAGATAGGTGGAATGTTCTTAGCTTCTATCGTTTTAATGGGTGGACTTAGTATAGCTCAATCAAAAGAACCAATACAAATGTACAATATAGCATACTCATATCTATTTGATAATCCAGCTATTGCTCTAGCTATGGCGACTTTTTTTGTCATTATGTCTCAAATCAAGATTAATGTAACCAATGCTTATGCAGGTTCTCTTGCATGGTCAAATTTCTTTTCCCGCATAACACATTCGCATCCTGGTCGTGTTGTTTGGATGTTTTTTAATATCTCTATTGCTCTGCTACTGATGGAGTTTGGAGTATTTGATGCCTTGGCAAGTATTTTAGGTCTCTACTCAAATGTTGCCATCGCATGGATAGGGGCAATAGCCGCAGATTTGGTAATAAACAAACCTTTAGGACTTAGTCCAAAAATCATAGAGTTTAAACGGGCATATCTGCATAATATTAATCCCGTTGGTATGGGAAGTATGGGATTTGCATCATTTTTCTCTATTCTCGCTTTTATGGGGGTTTTTGGAGATATGGCGCAGAGCTACTCTTCTGTAATCGCACTTTTACTCTCCTTTATACTTGCGCCACTGATTGCTTGGCTCACAGATGGGAAGTACTATATTGCTAGAAAAAATGAGCTTATCTTGCAACCACAAGAAACTTACAGTTGTTCTATGTGTGATACAGAATACGAAAAAGAGGATATGGCTTTTTGTCCGCTACACAACATAAATATATGCTCACTCTGTTGTTCTTTAGATTCTCTGTGTCATGATGTATGTAAAAAAGAGACAAAGTCTACACTTCTTAAAAAAACAACTCTTTTCATACGCGAGCTCTTTTTAAACAAAATATCGCAGACTACAGCGCAGAGACTCTTTACTTTTGTAGGGCTTACTTCTTTGATACTTTTTTTGATTACTGTGAGTGCTTGGATGATTTATGATGCAAAAACACAGACACTCCCTCTAGTCTTTGCTAGCACTCTTGAAGACTCTTTTAAAATACTTATAGCAACTATAGGAATCTTGGTCTCTATTCTTGTTTGGTGGGTTTTACTGCTTCAAGAGAATCGTAAAATGGCAGAAACTGAGTTAGAAGAGAAAAATATGATACTTCAAGACTCAAAAGAAGCACTTGATTATCAAGCACACCATGATGTACTTACAAAACTACCAAATCGCCTACTTTTTAATGATAGAGTGCATAAAGCGATACAACAAGCGACAAGAGATAAGAGTCAAATTGCACTCTTTTTTATAGACTTAGATAGATTTAAACAGATTAATGACTCTTTAGGGCATCAAGTAGGCGATAAGGTTCTTATTGAAACGGCAAATCGTTTAAAAGAATCTATAAGAGAAGTAGATAGCTTAGCCCGACTTGGTGGTGATGAGTTTACAGTTTTGATGGAAGGACTTAGACGCTCAGAGGATGCTTCTGTTTTAGCAAAAAAAATTATTGATGCAATCATAGAACCTATGCTCTTTAATGGACAAACACTCTATCTTTCAGCAAGTATAGGTATAAGTCTTTTTCCAAATGACAGTAGAGAGATTGATAAACTCTTTATGTATGCAGATAGTGCTATGTATAAGGCAAAAGAGGAGGGGAGAAACAACTTCCAGTTTTATGCATCTGAGATGACAGCGCTCGCATCAAAAAGATTAGAGATAGAAGCGAAACTCTATAAGGCAATAGACAACGAAGAGTTTCTTGTCTATTATCAGCCACAGATTGATGCAAGAGAGAGAAAAATTATTGGTATGGAAGCACTGATTCGATGGAATCATCCTAAAGATGGACTTATCCCTCCTTTTGAGTTTATCAGTATCGCTGAGGATAATGGGCTTATAGTGCCTATAGATTTATGGGTGATGGACAGAGCTATGAGACAACTAGTAGAGTGGTATAAAGAGGGGCTAAACCCTGGAGTACTCGCTCTAAACCTCTCCTTAAAACAGTTACATCAAGAAAATTTCATAGAAACATTTGCAAAGATACTTAAAAGAACTACTTGTAAGCCAGAGTGGGTAGAGTTAGAGGTAACGGAGAGTAGTATTATGCAAAATCCTGAAGATAGTATTGCTCTATTAGACAAACTGAGTGCTATGGGAATAGAGCTTGCCATTGATGATTTTGGGACGGGATACTCTTCTCTCTCGTATCTTAAACGCCTCCCACTAGATAAACTCAAAATTGATAAGTCATTTATAGATGATATTCCTCATAAAGAGGAGGATGTAGGTATATCCAAGGCAATTATAGCCCTTGCAAAAAGTTTAAATCTCAGAGTTATTGCTGAGGGTGTAGAGACACAAGAACAACTCGACTTCTTACTTGAAAATGATTGTGATAACATTCAAGGGTACTTCTTTTCAAAACCACTCCCCTCTGATGCAATGCAAAAGTATCTGCAAAATCCAAAACTTAATGATTAAATAACAATCAATGTATAATATATAAGTGATTATATATTATACATATTTTATGATTACTAATTAATTTACTTGATACATATCAATAAACCACTTTTCTAATTCTTATAAAATCCTCTTTTAGTTTAAAAATTAAAGGAGAGAGAGATGACTTTTAGTAACTCTGCGGAGTTGTTATCTTTTCACTGGGTAGCTTACTCTATATATGCAGCTATGATTATATCTGTTGTTGCGTGGTTTGGGTATAACCTTACGAGAAAAGAGGCAAAATCTGTTTTTAGAATACCATTTTACTGGTATATGGCGTTTTTAGTGGCAGGTGGTGTTGGACACCATATCTTTACATATAACACTATTCCATGGGTGTCTCAAGACATAGATAGAGACAACATCACCCCTGATGCAAAGTATGAGTTTGAGATTGCAAATCATAAATGGATAAATCTTCCTAAAAAAATAGTTATTCAGTGTAATCAAACAATAGAATTTGATGTACATAGTCGTGATTTAGTATATGGTTTTGGTCTCTTTAGACAAGATGGCTCATTAGTTATGCAGATGCAGGTAAATCCTGGAACAGATGTAAATGGTATTCTTGATTCAAATGCGATTCTTTGGACATTCCATCATAATGGTCTTTTTGATTTAACTTCTACAGAGTATTCTGGACCTGCAGAGTATAGTGAAGATGGGAAAGATTTGATGTTAGTGAAGAATCTTGTTGAAGTTGTAGGTTGTGAGAATGGAGGTGCAAAATGAGTTTTACAAAAAATCTAATCGAAGGTACTAACTTTGATCATACAAGTTTAAATGCTTTACAAAAAGTGACACTGCGTGCAGTTGTTATGGCATTTTTATTTTATGGTTTGGTTGCGATTGAGGGAATGATAATGCGTATGGTTGAGGTTGGACACTCTCCACTAAACCCTGTTCCTGAACAGTTTTTTCATCCAGAGCACTTCTTCTCAATCATGACAGTGCACCCGATAGTGGGTATTTTTGGTTCTACTTATCAGTTAGTTTTTGCTGCTTTTATGTTTTTAGTGCCTTATCTTACAAAAAAACCACTCTATAGCATCAAACTTGCTAACTTTGTTTGGTTGATGATTACTATAGGTACAGCTTTAGCGTGGATAGCTGCTTTTGTGTGGAGTTATGCACCGCTTTATACGCTCTACTGGCCACTCCCTGCGGATACACATCAGTTTAAGGTTATTGGAGGGATTGTTTTTATTGTGGGTGTTGCACTTATTATGGTGGGAACTTTAGGTTTTATTTATAATATTTATGCGACTATCTTCGCTCGTGTTGGTATACATAAAAACAAAACAACAAAAGAGCTTTTAATCTCTGGTTTTGGTGTAGATGGTATGTTAAATCTTATCAATAAACTTAGAGGAAAACAACCCTATACAAAAGAGCCTGCTTTAGCACTCCCTGTTGTTGCTATCTTTCGTGGAACGGTAGATACTTTCTTAGATGCTTTAGTTATTTTAGGAGCAGGTATTTTAGTCCTTGTTTATCTGATATTTGATGCAAGTGGACATGCTTTAGATGTATCAGCTGTTGATGCACTTCTTTATAAAAACTTCTTTTGGTGGGGACTTGACCTTGTTGCTGATGGGCTTGTACTTATCTATGTAGCGGGTTCTTGGTACCTTTTAGCGACACTCATTACAGGGCAAAAGCTCTTTATGGAGAATGTGGCTCGTGCAGCTTTAATGCTTGAGCTTCTTGTCTCTTGGATGGTTTGGTCGCATCACCTCCTTGGAGATCAAGGACAACCTGAGATGATGAAACTTATCTCTGGAGAGATGGTTACAGCTTTTGAGCTACTTACGCAAGGTTTAGCACTCTTCATTACTTTAGTGACACTCTGGAAAGCGCGTCCACTGAAAATGACTATGGAGTTAAAGTATCTTCTTGGTGGTTTAGTCGGTTTTGGTTTGGCTGTTCCTGCTGCTATTATTCAAGCAGATATGGGAATGAACCGTGTTTTACACAACACACAGTGGATTATCGGAGCGCATGTGCATATCGCACTTATTGTTGGGCTTTATATGACACTTTACAGTGCTCTATATGTTCTATGGCCACTCGTTACAAACAACACAAAACTCTACTCAAGTAAGCTCTCAAACGCGCACTTTTGGTTACACCTCATAGGTGGTATCGGTATGGGTGCCTTTATGGGAATGGCAGGTCTTGATGGTATGCTCCGTCGTCACCTTTATGTAGATGGACAGTTTAATCCTGATATGGTTTTTGCTGCGCTCTTTGGAACTATGTTACTTGTAGCATGGGCAATATTTTTATATAACATCATCATGAGTGTGGGAATTAAAGGTCTTATAGGTATTTTTCTACCTGCAAAAGATAAAACAGCTTCTTACGGTATAGAAGAGGAGTTAGAGCCAGCAGATGATCCTGCTTTTGCTAACTAGATTTTACAATGCAGGTATTTTTACCTGTATTGATGCCTAAGTAAGGAGAATGATTTGATAAATTTACAACGCGTAGCTCAAGAGATAAAGAGTGTTGGGCTTTATGATTTGGTGATGCAAGATGTACAAAAAGTTGCTGCGAAAAAAAAAGTGAGTGAAGAGGAAATCCTTACACTCTTAAAAAAACATCCACAACTACTCCAAGATTATATGCAGATAAATGTAGAGTATAATCTCTCAAATATACACTTAGAAGATATAAAGATAGAAGATTTAAAAGATGATTGCAAGCATAAAGCTGAGCAGATAAATAAAAATTTTGCTCTTTTAAAAGATTTGGAAAAATATACTCTCGATTTTGAGCAGAGTGCTACCCTTGTTATCATCTTTTCAATCGAATTTTTTGTACTCTTTTCTGTACAGTATTTTATAGTACTTCTCAATCTTAAAGAGTGGCAATTATGGATATATTCTCTTTTTGCATCATCTGTTGCTGTTGCGTATTGGTATGGTAAAAAACAGAGCCGACTCTATGCAAAAAATAAAAAAATATATGAGAAAGTGTATGAAGAGACACTTGAACTTTTAGAAAATATTGAAAAAGAGGGGTGTATAAAAAAAGAGGATTTACTTGTCTGGGAGTGTGAAGAGCATGTCTAAAAGTATAGAACTAGAGTTAGAGTGGAGTAAGGAAGAAGCGCTTAAGGCGAGTAAGCTCTACTATGATTATGATATGCGCCACTCTGCAAAGCGTTACATTGGTTGGGCTTTTGTAGGACTTGTACAGTTTGGAATAGTAGGTGCGCTCAAACATGACTCTTTTGGACTTCTGTATCTCTCTACATTTTTAGTCCTCTACTGGTACTATGGAAGATGGTATCTGCGTAAAAATATGATAGAGCGATTTTATGAAAAGTCAAACACACAAGAGACAAAGTTACAACTTAAAATAAGTAAAGAGGGAGTGCAGATAAACGATGCACACATCTCTTGGGATTTAGTTCTCAAAGTAATTGATATGGAAGAGGGGTTTTTGATAAACACTGCTACAAATAGCCTCTTTTTAGAAAAAAGTTTTTTCAAAAAACCACAAGATATTACTTTTTTTAAAGCGCTACTCAAAGAAGAAGAAAAATTATGATTTATTACTTTTTTATTATAGCAGTTTCTCTTTTTGTAGTCGGTCTTTTGGTCGTTGGTGCGATTATGGACAAAGAAGATATGGAAGATAAAGAGTAAAATTTAATCACTAATGAAGCTAAAGTTTTACAAATTTAGCTATAATCCAATTAATAACACTTTGGAGAATTATTGTGATGCAGACACCATTAGAGAGTTTCATAGACCATAAAGCGGACACTGGAATGCAGTGTGGATCTTACTCTATAGATATACCCAAACTCAAAGAGGGTGAGCAGTATAGATTTCATTTTGATGCAGTTGCCTGTGTAGGATGTCGCTGTTGTGAAGTGGCTTGTAATGAGCAAAACAATAATCCAGCAGATATAAAATGGCGTAGAGTTGGTGAGATGGAGGGGGGAGATTTTCCTGCCTTTACTCAGATGTTAAACTCTATGAGCTGTAATCACTGTATTGACCCTGAATGTTTAAAAGGGTGTCCTACAACTTCGTACATTAAGATAGAAGAGACGGGAATCGTTGTTCATGATGATGATACCTGCATCGGATGTCAGTACTGTACTTGGAATTGTCCTTATGGTGTACCCGTTTTTCACGAAGAGCGAAATATCGTAACAAAGTGTCATATGTGTCACGAAAGACTTGATGTCGGTCAATCTCCAGCATGTGTGCAAGCCTGTCCTGCAGGAGCTATTGAGATAGAGGCTGTAAATGTAGAAGAGTGGTTAGCCGAGAGTATGGATAAAGAGGCAAATATGCCCTTTCTTCCAGATGCCCGCATCACTAACTCAACAACACGCTACACGCTTCCAGATAATTTACCTGAGAATATGAAAGAGATGGATGAGCATATCCTCAAACCAGCACACAAAGAGTTACCACTTGTTTTTATGACTGTACTTACACAGATATCTTTAGGTGGATTTTTAGCACTCTTTTTAGGTGACTTGATGAGTCTCTTTGGTTTTGAAGCGACAAACTGGATAATGGCACTCTTTGTGATGCTACCAGCCGCTCTTGGTCTGCCACTCTCAGCACTCCACCTTGGTCGTCCATTTTTAGCGATGACGGCTATGAAAAATATTAAAACTTCTTGGCTCTCCCGTGAGGCTTTAGCACTTGGACTCTTTACAGGGCTTATGAGTGGGGTGATAGCTGCATACTTTTTTGAAGTGAATCAAGCACTCCGTTTAGCCTTAGAGGGTGTGACTTTAGCTATAGGTATTTATGGTATTTACTCACAAGCGATGATTTATCGTATCAAAGCGAGACCATCATGGAACAGACCTACAACAAACTTTAAGTTCTTTGGTGTTGCCTATGTAGGTGTCTTTTTACTTGCCTTTTTAAGCTCACTACTGAGTTTGAGTGATGTAGTCGTTCCTCTTATTGCAATGGGAATGTTAGGGGCTTTAGCACAACTTTTCTTCACTTATGAAGACAGAAGAAGCTTAGATACCATAAAAGAGAATGAGTACCAACTTCAAAGAACAAAAAGATTACTGACTGAGAACTTTGCAAATGTGAAAACAGTGCGTTTAGTGAGTTTAGTAGTATCAGGACTTGTTCTTCCACTTTTAGCATTAGTATTTGCAGGAAGTGGTATGTTTGGATATGCATCGTTAGTAATGTTCTTTGCATTAGTTGTTAGTTTTACAAGTGAGATAAGTGATAGATTTTTATTTTATACAACAGTAGTACCACTAGGAATGGCAGGTGGATTCTTTGTTGGGAAACAGAGACACTAACTTAGGAACGATGTATGCTATAATACATTAAAAAAATAAAGAAGTTTGATGAGCAAATTTTATAGTTTATCTATTGATAATGATTATGTTTCTATTCTTGATATCGAGAGTGATAAAAAGAGTTTTACTCTTCTTGATGAGCAGGTACTGGAAATTGCTGAACTAGAAGCCTTTTTAGAGACAAAAAAAAGTGTCTACTTTTCATGTGATCAAGAGTTTATAATCGATGAACAGGTAAAAGTTCCTGCAGTTATAAAAAATAAATCAACTATAAAAAACTATATCTTACATCATTTCAAGAAAGCAAACCCTCTCAAGCAGATACTCTTTAATTATAAAGCACTCTCTAAGCAGTCTGATGAAGAGAACACAATTTTTCAAGTAGATGGTGTAGATGAGATAGAGTACTCAAAATCACTACAGGTGATAAAGAACTGGGAAAAGATAAAAAGTGCATCTCTCTCCAAGTTTGCACTTTTAGCTATATCTAACCAATGTATAGATGAAAAAGCCTACATATCAGTATATACGAGTGGAAAAAAGATTCTTATTTTAGCTATACATGAGAAAAAGATTCTCTTCTCACGCTCTAACATCATCTCATCTCCCACTCCTGAATCTCTACAGTTAGATATGACAGCAGAGATAAACCAAACTATCTCTTATATTCAACAGCAGTATAGAGACATTAAATTTACAGCCATCGTTTTAAGTGGACAGATGGCTATAGATGACAGAATAGCGGAGCAACTTTTGATGCTCAATACCCTTCCTATCTGTATACTTTATCCAAACTACTTAGTGAAAAATATCCAACAAGAAGAGGGGCATTCACATATTCTTTCAATAGGAAATCTTTTTATTCCTAAAGAGTATCAGTTCTTTCCAACTTCGCTCTTGGGCTTAAAACAGTTTAAACTAGTAAGCAACATTTTACTTACGCTCTCTACACTTATATTTTTAACTGTTTCTTATTTTACCTTAGATGAGTACAGTCGGTATTCAGATCTTTTAGATAGTTATAAAACTATAAAAAACAGGCTATTAAACACAGTGAAAAGAACAAAAACACTCTCTCAAGATGAACTAGATAAAAGTCTTAATCATCTTAACATTGCTGAAAAACATCTTAAAGACCACCCCTCAGATATTGCTATACTACTCAAACCACTCATATCTCTTTTAAAGCCTATAAGTTGGGAGTGGAATCATACGGATGCTATGCTCTCTCTTGATGTAAAATTTGAAAAAGATTTCACTACTCTTTCAGATTTACACGATTTTGAGATGCAGTTTAATACTCTTTTTGATGATATTAACACTACTTTGATTTTAAGCAATATACCTACTACAAATTATAAAAAACTCCACTACAAAACAGAGGTAAAAATAATCTCTCCGAAAAAGAATGAAGCTGCAAATTCTCACAGAAGGAGAGTAGAATAATATGTTAAAAGTCACTATAATATTTTTAAACTTAGCACTTTCTGTACTTTTACTCAGTCTCATCACTTGGTTGGAGGCTAAAGAGAGTGAAATAAAATCTATTAATTCCAAGCATAAAAGAGATATACAAAAACTTAAAAAAATTCCCTCTCTGAATGCATCTATAAAAAAATATGTAAGTCCAGCACTGAAGATTCAGCCAAAAAGTGCTGAAGGGGCTGATTTAAAATTGATACGATTTTTTGATGCCTATTCAGAGGAGTATGATTTTAAAATTGATAAATACACATATAGTGATGATATAGCCCACTATCTTGACATTGCTTACTCAATCCCAAGGTCAGATAAAAAAGTTCTCAACGATTTTATGAAAACTCCCTTTAAAAGTGGTTTCATACAGTTTAAAGAGTTTAAGCTAAAGGGAACTACCTTAAGTGGAGAGATGCAACTTGTGCAACCCTATACTAATCCAACACCTGTAGTAGAGGAAGTGAGTAATGATGTACCTCAATAATAGTCAACTCTTAAAATTAATCTTTCCTTTTGTTTTAGTCGCAATTTTGTACATCTATAGTGATGATGTGATGCAAGATGCAGATGCTGTTTTTCCAACTATCAAAGAGTACAAAAATAAAGAACTCGATGCAAAAGCCCGTGTTTATCTTCAAATTCAAAGAAATAAAAAAATATATGTATCCATACTTGAGCAGATGCACCAGAGAAAGATAAATAGAAGATGGATAACAGAACATCTACTCTATAAGCCTAAGAAAAATACTCTAACGCGTACTTCAACTGTTGAAAAACTGAAAAAAAGTACTAGGCGAGGAAAAAAAGTAACAAAAAAAGAGACTTGGATTTTACAGATTCTATATCCTAATAGAAAAGTGGCTATAATTAACTCTAAAATCGTACATGAAGGCTCCATGATAAATGGCGCAAGGGTTGTACAAATATCAGATAACAAAGTTCTTCTAAAAACAAGACAAGGAAAAAAATGGCTTTCATTATTTCACTAGCTTTAACATTTCTCTTTTTAAGTGGATGTAGTTCACCAAAAGCGATGCCCGCTGAAAAAGAACGAGTGAAGACTTCAAATATCAAAACTCCTTCTCAAGAGTTAAAGGAGTTTCGCCAAAAAGAGAAAGAGACAAAAAATAGTGTCCCTTCTATGATACTTCCTCCTGTATATGAAGACATATCTGTTTTTGATAACCAGAAAATAACTTTCTCAGCAGAAAATGCAGATTTGCATAAAGTCTTATACTCTATCTCGAAAATAGCAGGCTTAAATCTCATAATAGATAAGGATGTAAACCATACACCTATTACCCTCTCGGTAGAAGATGCAAACCTTGATGAGACTCTTGACATTATTATGGATATATCAGGGGCTTATTACACTGTTGAAGGAAATATTTTACATGTAAAAGAGTTTATGCGAAAAAGATTTAACATTCCTTATGTACACTCCTCTACATCTTTTAAAACTGATTTGGGAGGAGATACTCTTGGCTCTGCTATGTCAGGTGGTTCTTCAAGTAGTGGTGGAAGTTCCTCTAGTGGTGGTATCAAAGGAAACTTTAAACTCAGTTTTAACAATCCTGAAAAGTCAAACAATTTTTATGAGCATTTAGAAAAAAATGTAAAAGATTTAATTAGCGATGATGGAAAATTCACTCTTAATAGATTTAGTGGTACACTAAGTGTCTATGATAAAAAGAGAAATGTCATTGCAATTGAAAATTTTCTCAAAGATATAAAAGAGCAGTGTTCAAAATCTGTCCTCATAGAAGCCAAACTTCTTGAAGTTACGCTCAACGATGGACATCAACTCGGTGTAAGTTGGGAAGCTGTAGCAAATAGCGTAGCAAATAGTGGAGATCAACTTCTTCTCCAACAGACACTCTCTTTAGTAGGATCAGTAGCAGGAACAGTAAAGTACTCTACAGATAACTTCTCGGCAGTTGTCAAAGCACTAGACTCATCAGGAGATGTTGAGACACTCTCAAATCCAAGAATAAAAGTTCTCAGCGGACAGTCAGCTATCATATCATCAGGGAAACTCGTTCCATTTTGGGAAAAAGAGGTACAAACAGATCAAGGGACGGGTGGTTCAGCAAGTAATACCCAAGTTACCTACAACCGTAGAGATATATTAGACGGTATAACTATGGGGGTAACTCCAACAATCATGGATGATGGAAAAATCATGCTAAATGTTATTCCTATCACCTCAAATATTGTTACCGTAGTAGATCATTATGATGAAACAGGGGCATCGGTTGCTTCTGCACCTATTCTCAACATCAAAGAAGCGGGAACCATCATCAATGCCAAAGATAATGATATGGTTCTTATAGGGGGGCTTATTAGTAGTGAGAAAAAAAATGAAGAAGAAAAAATTCCACTCCTGAGTAGTATTCCATTTGTTGGTAGTTTTTTTACAAAAACAAATAACAAACTTGAGAAAAAAGAGCTTGTAATCCTTATACGACTTAGAGTTATAAAATGAGAAAAACACTCTCTCTTTTACTCTTAGCAACAGCTATTTTTGCTTCTGAATCTATAATATATGGAGGAGGGAATACTAATGTACAAACAAAAACACAAAAGGCATACAAAAAAGTCTATAGTGTTCGTTTCCTTTCAGTTCCAAAAAACACTTCTCGCAAAAGAATATTTCAATCAATACCCAAAGATTTAAGAGATGAAACCCGAATAGTCCCATCAGGAAACTACCTTACTGCGATGTTTACCCAGAGAGATAGCCGTGATGCAGTACTCAAAGATCTCGCGTATATAAAAGAGATTGGCTATAAAGATGCTTATATTCGTTCTAGTCAAAAATTTTTTCAAAAAACAAAAGCAATAAAGCATCTACCTAGAGCGAAACAAACAGCACAAAAACAGATACAAGAGATTATTGAAGAGCCTATTGCAGAGAAGAAATCTATCTCTAAATTTACAAGATCAAGAATCATCTATAAAGCAAACGATGCATATAAAAAAGGTGACTATATGCAGGCAATAATCTTTTACGAGATGCTTGTCGCTTCAGGAAATACAACTCGAAAAGTAAGAAGTAATCTCTGTTATCTTTATGGAAGAGTCGGGGCATTTTTACAAGCAGAAGAGATTATAGACAGTGCGAAATATCCTGCAAAACTTATCTACTCTTATGCGTATGGAGCAGCTACTACAGGGCAAGAGAACTTTTACTCTAACCTCTCAAAATATATTCCCTTTGACAAAAGTGGTAAACTTATGCTTTTAAGTGGTTACTACTTTGAGATGAAACATGAGCAAGAACGCTCTTTAACTTTTTACAAGATGGCGTATGAACAAAACCCTGTAGATAGTTATAATCTTTACGCCTATGCAAGAGCAGAAGATATAGTACATAACTTAAAGAGTGCACTTACTTTATACAAAAAGATAGTAGCTACTACAGACAAGTCCACACAGATTTATAAAGAAGCTGAGAAACGAATTTATCAAATAGGAAACTAAGATGAAAAAAAATGCCTTTACCCTCATAGAGTTATCAATAGTTTTAGTCATCATCGGACTTATCATAGGTGGTTCTTTTAAAGTTCTTAAAAGCATGCGTGAAAATGCGAAAGTTACTAATGCTAAAAATGATGTACAGACTGCAAAGAATGCTGTTTTAGGATATGCTATGATGGCAAATTTTCTTCCTACTAAAACATTTTTTGAATCAGACTTGTCTCCTGTAAAGGCAAATCAGCATCAGCTTTTTTATAAACATGATACAGCAATAGAGACCAAAAATATATGTGCTTTTACTACGACAGCTTTAAATGTTCAAGTTGATCATAAAGATGGCACTACACAATCAATACAAGATGTAGCATTTGTGCTTGCATCTGAGTCTGCAAATAAAAACCTCCAAACGAAACTTACAAATAATGGGGATGGTACATTTACTGTTGAAGTGAGAAAACCATATGAGAAGATTGATGATGAACCGGCACCAATTAATAGGGTTGAGGAGTATGATGATATTGTTGAGTGGGTGACACTTGCCGAACTTCAAAAATCTGTAGGGTGTGAAAACAAACCTTTAAAAATTGTAAATAGCTCTTTACCGAGTACAGACACTACTAGTTCTAGTGCTTATTCAGCTATTATTGTTGTGGATGGAAATTATACGACACCAACTGCTACTAGTTGTACATTCTCATCATCATCAACATTCCCAACTAAGTTTAAATATAATACTGTCGGAAAACCATATGAGATTTGGAACACAGGGACAGAACCAACCGGTACAGTTACAGTAACTTGTTCTGTTACTGCGGATGGCAAACCATCAATATCTAAAAAATTTGCTATCACTGTAAATCCATAAAAGGAGTAAAAATGGCACAAAATAAACCCATAGGAAAACTACTTGAAGAGGCTGGTTTTATAAACCAAGAGCAGATTGAAGTAGCCCTGAATGTCCAAAAAGCGAGTCCGATGTTCTTTGGGGAAGTACTTCAAGATCTAGACTTTGTAACGCCTAGTGAGATTGCTGAAGCGGTGGCACAGCAAAATAACTTAGATTTTGTAAATCTTGCAACGAGAGTTCCCTCTCAAGAAGCACTCAAACTTGTGCCTCATGAGATAGCTATCAGTAGAGCGATTTTGCCTCTTGAATTGGATGAAGAGACCCTTACTGTAGCTGCTGAAGATGTAAACGACATCATGACACTTGATTATCTGCGAAAAATATCTGGTAAAAAGATAAAGTTTTTAGTATCAGATAAAACATCTATTGCCCGTTATTCAGAGATATTTTACTACCAACTAGAGAACCCTATAGAGGCAGAAATCGCCCAAACAGTAAAAGATACACTCGATCATAAAGAGATAGATATTCCCCATCTTGTTGATTTACTTTTAAACAATGCTATTAAAGATAGAGTTACAGATATCCACATCACCCCTGAAGGCTCTGCATCGCATATTTTCTATAGAATAGATGGTGTTTTACAACACTACTACTCACTTCCTGTCAATCTGCATCAACAGATTGTAGCGCGTATAAAAATTACAAGTAATCTTGATATATCAGAACAGAGAAAACCGCAAGATGGTGCTTTCTCTTACGAGTTTTTAAATGAAGAGTTTGACCTCAGAGTCTCAACACTTCCAACAAACCACGGTGAGAACATCGTTATGAGACTTTTAGGAAAAGGCTCCTCTCTCTTTAGTCTTGAAAGTCTTGGTCTTACAAAAGAAAATAGCCAAAAAGTAGAAAAGTACTTTACAAAACCTTACGGTATCATCCTCATAGTGGGACCAACGGGAAGTGGTAAAACAACAACACTCTACTCGGCACTGCGAAAAGTAAACTCTCTGAAAAAGAATGTTATGACTATTGAAGATCCGATAGAGTACAAGTTTACTTTCATCAAACAGACACAGTTAAATGTAAAAGCAGGGTATACTTTTGACTCAGCGATTCGTGCTTTTATGCGTCAAGATCCAGATGTTATCTTGGTCGGGGAGATTCGTGATCCTGAGACTGCAGAACTCGCTGTTCGTGCATCAATCACAGGTCACCTTGTTCTCTCTACTTTGCATACAAACAATGCTATAGGAACTATTCCTAGACTTGATGATTTAGATATTCCTCCTTATCTTGTTGCTTCTGGTCTGCTCTCTATCATCGCACAGAGACTTGTAAGAAAACTCTGTCCACACTGTAAGCTCAAAGTAGAAAAAACAAATGAAGAGCTTTTAGAGATAGGCATACCTCAAGAGATCATAGACTTAAACCCTGAGTATGAACTCTATGAAGCCCTCGGATGTGATCAGTGTAGAAACACTGGTTATAACGGACGAGAAGCAATTGTAGAAATTTTTGAACTTGATACTGAACTTGAGGGGCTTATTACACAAAGAGCAAGTACCTTAGAGATTTTAGACCTTGCAAAGAAAAAAGGTATGAAAACTATGAAAGAGGATGGTTACATAAAAGCACTGAATGGTCAAACAACAATAGAAGAGATAAACAGAGTTATAGACTGATGCAATTCATAATCAAAAGTATTACAGATAAAGGGAAAGTAGCGCTCTCTTTGAGTGAAGCTGATGATTATGACTATCTTTTAAGAAAATTGAAACAGCAAAAAGTTGTTGCTCTCAACATCACACCTCTCCCAAACTATATAAGTGTTTTAATTCCTAAAGGTGGAAGAAAAGTTACTGCTGATGAAGTTGTAGAACTTATGGAAAACCTGCACCTTGTTATAAAAGCAGGTTTACCACTCTACCAAGGTCTTCAAGACTTAGCAGAAGATAGTGATAGTAAACGATTTAAAGAGATGCTTCTCTACATAGCAGATGCAGTACATAATGGAAAGTCACTCTCTGTTGCTTTTGAGAAGTACAAGGATGTAGTAGGTAGTATCATTCTCAATCTTATCAAGATTGGGGAAGAGACAGGGCAGTTAGAACATACTCTCAAAAGAGCTGCCTCATTTTTAAAACGAACTGCCGCTCTGAAGAAAAAAGCAAAGGGTGCACTCATCTACCCTACCTTTGCCTTTGTTGCAGTTATGGGCGCTATGCTTGTCTGGATGATGTATGTTTTACCACAGATGACAGGTCTCTTTAAAGAGATGGATATGGTTCTACCCCCTTTAACACTAGCTATCATTGCTATGTCAGATTTTTTAACAAACTATATAGGTTATTTGATTGTCGGTATCATCCTCTTTATTATAGCATTTAAAGTTCTTTACAAAAAAAATCAGAAGTTTCGATACCATGTTGACTTAATGGTCCTCAAGATACCTGTTATTAAGCAGATAATATCTGGTTTTAATATCGCCTTTATTACTGAGTATCTTCGTCTTGCCCTTGTTTCAGGAGTTCCTGTCTTTGGAGCTCTGCAGACCTTAGTAGGAAACATCACAAACGAACCTTTTAAGTTAGCCCTAGAGAACACAAAAAATGATGTAGCCAAAGGTTCTCAAATCTCTACAGCTTTAGCAAAAACAAAAATGTTTACACCCTTTACTCTGCGTATGATTAGTGTCGGGGAATCAGCAGGAAGTCTCGATGCACAGTTAGAACTTGTCTCCTCTTTCTACTATGAAAGAGTTGATTATTTTGCAGAAAACATTGGAAAAGTGATAGAGCCTGTTGTCCTCATCTTTGTTGGTGGATTTATGGCTTTAGTAATCGCTGGTCTTATGGGTCCAATGTACGATCTTATATCACAAGTGAAATAAAAATATCACAAATCAAACAAATTGTGAGAAATTAGTGAGCTTTTTTAAAGAAATATAGAAAAGTTACGATATACTTTTCATAGAAACTCAAACTTAAAGGATTACAAATGAAAAGAAGTGGTTTTACACTTATAGAATTATCAATAGTATTGATAATTATCGGGCTTATTATTGGTGGTGTTATGAAAGGAAAAGACCTTATAGCAAGTGCTAGTCAAAAGAAGATTTATAATACATGGGTGAAGCAATGGCAAGTTACTGCTAACGAATATCAGGACAGAACAGGTGCTATTTTAGGTGATGGTACAACTAATGGAGGTACTACTACAGAAAATGGTCTTGTTGATAATTTTTATGCAGATACTACTGGAAGTATTCCTACCGCATTAGATAGTGTTGGTTTAGATCTTCCTGTTTCTAACATTACAGGTACAAATGGTGCAAAATATCGAATAAAAGGTAAATACACTACACAGTTAACACGCCTTTATTTTTACACTGTTGGTGGTGTTAACTATTTAAGATTTATATACCTTCCTACTGATGTTGCAATTGCATTTGATAAAATGACAGATGGTACTATAGATGCAGCTGGAGGTTCTTTTAAACTTCTAGGAGCAACTGCTGGTGCTACACCTACTCCTTGGGGAAATGCTAAAACAACTACAAGAGTACAGGCATTGTTAGAACTTTAAACTTTTTACTCTTCTTAGTCTCAAGCACTTCCATTTATAGAAGTGCTTGAGTTCTAAACTCTTTTCTCTATACTCTTCATTTTATGCTATAATTTACTTCATAATATTAAAACATCAGGATACTTTATGAAATATTTACTTATTGCTCTTTTTTTCATTTTTTTTATTGGCTGCTCTCAAGAAGATACAAATCAAACACCCCCATCTTCAAGTTACTATCTCACTTATAATGATACCTCTACAGAAGTAACAGGGCAAGTAACCTTTGATGTAGGAAATATTCCAAATAACCATACCGTCACACTGACAAATTTTAGACCATCCCTTGAGGGTTGTAATGTTGATTTGTCTCAAGAGAGTGTTGATTCAAGTCCTATTACTTTTACAAGCGTAACTACAAAAAAGACAGCAACTTTAGATATAAAACTCCTTACAACCTGTACTCAGCAGAATCTAATCCTTAAAGCAGACTATAAAGATATAAGTCTATTAGATGGAACACTTGTGACTCAGTCAAAAGAGATGACCTATAATTATGAAGTTGACAAGGTTGCTACAGCAAGTAGCTATACCCCGGTTTTAAAAACCTCTTCACTTAAGATAACAAAAAATTCACAAACAGCAAATATAGTCGTATCTGTTTTTGATAGTATGAATCGTCCTGCTAAAGATGGAACGATAAGTATTATCTACCCAAATGTAGTAAAAGAAAATATTGATGTCGGAGATTTTTCTCCTACGACTGTAGATATTAAAGATGGCGTAGCAAGTTTTGTATATACAGCGCCAAATGACTTAACTCCACTAGTGGGTGATAAAAATAGTACAACTTTTGACTTTTACTATAATGATGATGCAGCAAATAGAACAAGGCTTACTATAAACTTTGCTGCTAATCCTGATCAAATCGTAAATAAAAACTACACTTTAGAACTCAAACCAGAAAATGATGAGTATAAACTGCAACTCCAAGATAGCAAGTCTTTTTCAATCACGCTTGTTGATGATAGTAAAATTCCTGTAGAAGCTAGTAAAATAAACACCTTTACTGTTTCGCTAGAGAATAGTTTTATTGCTACACTTAAAAAAAGTGATGGAACAGAAGATACAAATGCAACATACACAAACGAAAATGCAATAACAATGTCACTCAAAAGTGGTACAAAATCAGGTCTAGTTTCTATCTTAGTAGATGCAAACTTTATAGATGTGAATGGTGTTACACGAGATATAAATGAGACACTTAGTATGGTTGTTGAGTCAGGTCCACCAACAGCTATAAGTATAAGTTATGTTGATACAGCTCAGGATAAAGATAGGGCAAAATTTATAGAGCGCTTTGCTATCTCTGTTACCGACAGATACTTTAATCCTGTTAACACAAAACCAGGTGTCTCTGTAGGTGCGATAGTTGGTTATGCGCACTATGGAACTCCAGCGAAAGATGAATCAAATAGAATTTTTGAGGATGACAAGAGTAGTGCAGATGCAACCTTATCAAGAGATAGTTTAACTATCACTAAGTCGATAGACATTAATACCACAGATATTGATAGTGCTAATGATATACTTGTAACATTTGGAGATGGCTATAGTTACCCTGCATCAGGTGGATGGTTATTTGACGGTTTAACAAAGAATTCTATAAAACTTCTTTCAGATCAATATACTATTGACAAAAATACCACCAAACTCGGTTATGCAATAGGTCATAACTATAGACAAGACCAATGTATACTTGGTCGAGAGTGGCTTGGTCAGACAACCTTGCAAAATGGTGTGACAACGCTTGATGAGAAGGGAACAGCCATAGCTGAACTCTCTTATGACTACTATTTAGTAGGAAAAGATATTCTTTTTTACACAAATATAATTGCTCATGATAATAACTTGTCTAAGGACTTAAGAGTTGGAGAAGCACTGAAACATACCTTACGAGGACATGGACTTGAGTTTGTAGATAATGGGACTTTCGACATACCAGCAGATGAAAATGTTACACAACAATTTAAAGTATGGATTAAAGATACAGTAGAGCCATATAGAAATGCAAACTTCTATTTTGGTAAGATTGATCGAAGTGATGGATGTAGTACAGTAACTCATTTAGATACTTACAAAACAGCAGATTGTTCGTATCCTAATGGTAATATTTCTAATGGTCGAGCTTATGTTGAATTGAATATTACTGCTAAAGCGCCTAACGAATGTGGAGTTTTTGAGTGTACAGGTTGTTCTATTACTATTTCTGAACCGTATATTCTTCCAGAATTTTAAAGTGCTTAATATATAGACTATAATTATCACACAAGAGTATATTTTTATGCTAAGATTGAAACAATACTAACAATATAAAGAGTTTATAAATGATAGAGAAGATAAAAGATTTTTTAGG
>JALSUU010000243.1 GCA_027071075.1 Sulfurimonas sp.
CTCTATGCAGATAATCTCTCCGTTGTTGCTGGGATAAGAGAGCGTTTTGAAAGCCTCGATGGGATGAATAAAAAAGCCTATGGGAATGATAGTGCACTCATCGGAGCACCTGATGACTCACTCCTTGTTAGCAGAGTGAAGCTTGGAGCAGTTTACAGATACTCTCCTGATGTACTCTATACAGTTTTAGGCTATTATGCTAGTGTCTATGGGTGGTCACTGAGTCATGATGATTTTAAAAAAGTGAGTGGGAATGAAGTTTACTGGATGAACCCTCAAGAGGATTTGGATTTTACTACTCTTAATGTTCACATTCAAAACTTGGCAAATATCAGCGGGCTTTCGATGCAGGTTGGGCGAGAGTCAAATAGATATGGAGATAAAAGAGTACTTGGTCCAGGAAGTTGGGGGAACTCTTATGGTTGGCTTTGGGATTTAGCGAAAGTATCTTACAGGTTTGATGATAATTTCATTGATGCCTTTTATGGTCAAACCAAAGATAAAGATAAGTACAATCTCTCTTTATTTAGAAAACATGTCTATGAGGGTGCTGGAGTCTACACACACTTTAGTACAGATGCACAGGGGGCTATTGAGCCTTTTGTCATCTACAAAAATGGTCTCTACCATGGCAGTGGTAATGGAGAGAATAGTGAAAAAAGTTATACCTATGGTTTGCGAGCATACGATAGAGATTTTTTCAGTTTCAACTATGACTTTACCTATGCCAAGGCAGATGGAAAGATCAAAACAAAAGATTATGATGCTTATGGCTATGTAGCAAAAATCGGTTATACATTCAACACTCTCACACTCAAACCAAACCTTGTTATAGGGCAAATCTACGCAAGTGGTGATGACAACCCAAATGACGACACCATAGAAACTTTTCGGACACCTTTTGGTGGAACAGATGGCTCACTCTATGGAAGGATGGATATCATGAAATGGAGTAACTTGATAGAAAATGTTGTAGAGTTCCATCTTAGTACACAAAATAAGATGCACTTAAAACTCTCCTATCACGACTTCTCATTAGCCAATGCAAATGATGCATGGAGTTACTATAAAAAGTACAACAAAGAGGGCAATCATGAAGACGCACTCGGTCAAGAGTATGATGCAGAGTACAAATGGCAGTATAATAGAGGCTTAGAGTTTCAAACAATCTATGCCTACTTTAAAGCTGGTGAATTTGTGAAAAAAAATGTAGCAACCAATGATGCACAAAGAGTTTTTTTACAAGTAGAGTACAGCTTTTATGGAGAGAAAAATGAGTAGTCATGATGCCTAAAATTTTACTCCTTGAGGATGATATAGTCTTACTTGAGTCGCTTTGTGATGAACTTATGGAAGAGGGGTATAGTGTAGATTGTGCCAAACATGGTAAGGAGCTCTTAGATTTCACCTATGAAAATAACTACAATCTTTATCTGTTGGATATTCATGTTCCATTTATTGATGGAGTAACACTTCTGCAGGAGTTGCGCAATTCTGGTGATACAACGCCTGCTATTTTTCTTACATCTAAAAACTCGCAACAAGATACAATAAACGGATTTCAAGCTGGCTGTGATGATTATCTCGTAAAGCCTTTCTCTTTAGCGGAACTAAAACT
>JALSUU010000244.1 GCA_027071075.1 Sulfurimonas sp.
TATAATTGATATTTTTCAATATCAATTTATTAAATTTCCCAGAGAGAAGGCTGGTATTGTTCGTGTAAGCTAGGTACAAATAAGCCGAGTTTTGTAGTGATAGTTATTAATCTACTGCACAGCTCGCGTTGTGCCTCTAGCGAAACAAAAGCATTGTAAGACGCTAACCATCTGTTTCTTGCTGCCATGTTGGGTTTACAAGCTCTCAATGTTGCCATAGAGACTGGTGGTCTCTTACACCACCTTTTCACCTTTACCATTATATAAGATAGTTTGAGCAGAAGCCCAATCTATCTTTCGCTAGCCGCTCTGGCACTAAAGTACAAAAATGCTTACGGCATTTTCATAAGCGAACTATAATGGAAGTATTATTTCTGTTGCACTTTCCCTCGTATTACTACGGCCATTCGTTAAATGGAACACTGTCTTACAGCAGCTCGGACTTTCCTCTTGAAGATTTCTCAACAAGTCACTATCTTTGTACCTGTGAAATTCTACTCAATTTTTCCTTTAGTTAGCTTTTTTTACATTATGAACAGTTGTTCATTTTGCTTCAATAGAACATGAACAATTGTTCATTTAGAATAAGCTTATATTAACAACTGTTCATATATAATACATTTAAAATTAACAACTGTTCATTTACTATAAAAGGAGGCTTCAAATGCCTGAAACAGCGACTTCTGTAAAACGAGGGGATACTAAGTCCAAAATACTTAAAGTAGCAACAACACTTTTTAGTGAGCTTGGATATAAGGGTGCAAGTGTTAGAAAAATAGCATCGGCCGTAGGAATACGAGAGAGTGCACTCTATAATCACTATAAAAATAAGGAGGAGATTTTTTTAGAGGTAGCTAAAGGAATTTTTTCATCACCCTTCTCTATTAACGAAGAAGAGATCAAAGAGTTAGCATTGAAAGGAAAACTATTTTTAAGTAAGTTTACTATGCAGTACAAGATGCTTACATTTGATAAAGCGAATGAAAATATGTTTCGATTACTCATGATAGAGTTGATGCAAAACAGAGATTTACGAGAACAATTTCAAAGTGAGTTTCATGAGAAAAATATTAAATTATTATCAGAAGGTTTTTTTATAATGATGCAAAATGGTTTGATAAAATCGAGTGATCCTATGATGATATCTTATGAGTTTCTATCTACCCTATTCTATATTCGACTACAAGTGACTCTGATGCGTTTTGATGCACTTTCAACAAATTCACTTGCAACACAATTTGAAAAACATGTAGAATTTTTTTGGGAAAGTATACGAAGTTAAATAGGAGAGGCTTAAAAAATGGAACCCTATTTTACTGCCCTATTCTCTTCAATATAGACTTATCTTATCTCTTTGAGCCATAGGTCTAAATATTTTTGTTTAAAGCGTATATGCAAACTATAGAGCTATTATTTAAATATTATTTAATATTAATATGAAGCTCAATAAAAAAGCAACCTAATAAAAGGTTGCTTACAAAAAAAGACTATTTAGCCATAGCTTCTTTAGCATATTTTTCACCAAGTTCATACGCTTTTTTATTTACTTCATGAACTTTAGCAGGTACTTTTGAAAGCATTGTATCGATAAGAGCTTGTTTATCAATAGCATCCATCATAGTATTTGCAATTGCAAGAGCAACAACAGACTGAGTAATTACATTACCAACCTCTTCTTTTGCAATAGTAATAATAGGAATTTCATAAATATTCCAAGTTTTTCTATCTTCATCAGTTGGGTGCACAAGGTTTGGATCAACAACAATCGTTCCACCTGGTTTTACACCATTTTTGAAAAGTACATAACTCATTTGTGCAACTGATAACATAAAGTCAACATCACCATCCACTGCATATGGATAATAAATTTCTTTATCATCAAGTTGAATATCAACAACAGTTGGTCCACCACGAACTTGTGATGTATATGTAGCAGTCTTAAGCCCTTGCCCACCAGTTTTAATTTTTGCAGCTGCAAAAATCTCACCAGCGAGAAGAACACCTTGACCACCAACGCCTGTAAATCTCATTAATACTTTAGAATCACTCATTCGTCTTCCTTATATTTTTTTAGCAAAGTCATCTTGTGTGATCTTAGCACGCTGACCTTGGTGAACTTTTTGAATCTCTGCATACATATCACAATACTCATCAGCTTCAGTATCTTCTTTTAACACTCCAAGTGGAAGTAAGTTTAGTTGCTCTTCTTCACTCATTGCATCGTATTTCTTTTTAGAAACGGTAATACTGTCAATCCACTCAAGGTTAGCCATTGCAGAAAGCATTTTATTTTTACGACCAAGGTTAATATGACAGTTAGAAAGAACTTCCATCATAGAGAAACCTTTGTGTTTCATAGCTTTAATAAGAACCTTTTCAAGTTTCTTTGGCTCAAGCATAGTCTCACGCGCAACAAATGAAGCACCAGCAGCTATAGCTAAATTACAAGTATTAAAAGTCGGATCAATATTACCAGCTTTTTGAGAAACAGTCCACATACCCTTAGGAGTAGTTGGAGAAGTTTGTGAATTTGTCAGACCATAAATAAAATTGTTAATAATAATCATAGTTAAATCAATATTACGACGACAACCATGGATAGTATGGTTACCACCAATAGCAAGCGCATCACCATCACCAGCAACACAGATAACGAGTTTATCAGGACGAGCCAACTTGATACCTGTAGCATAAGCAACAGTACGACCGTGAGTAGTGTGAACAGTATTAAAGTCTACATACGAAGAAAATCTTCCTGAACACCCAATTCCTGAAACGACACATACATCATCTTGTTTTATGTCCATTTTTGCAATGGCTCTCACGAATGCTTTTAAAATAACACCGTCACCACAACCCCAACACCATAGTGTTGGCATCTTCTCTAATCTTAAATATTTATCATAATTAAATGCCATTAGTATAACTCCTTAACTTTTGCAGCGATTTCATTTGGTGAAATTGCTCTACCGTTTACTTTGAATAATCCATCAATATCTAATCTTGCAGTAGCTCTTTGAACTTCTGAATGATATTGACCAATATTTAATTCTACTACTAAAACATTTTTGATTTTATCAGTATACTCTTTCATCTTTTTTGCTGGTGATGGCCATAAAGTAATTGGTCTAAAAAGACCTGCCTTAATACCTTCAGCGCGTAAATTACGAATAGTTTCTTTAGCAGCTAGAGAAACAGAACCATATGCAACAAGCATAACATCTGCATCATCCATCATGAACTCTTCATAAGACTCAAGCTCATCTTCATGCATAGCAACTTTATCTTCTAAACGCTGGATAAGTTTACGACAAGTCTCAATCTCTTCAGTTGGGAAACCATTTTTATCATGGTGCAGACCTGTAAAGTGATATCTATACCCTGTAAACATTTGGTTAAGAACTGCTGGCTCATCAGCTTCACACTCATATGGAAAATACTCCTCAGCAGGACCATCAAATGATTTACGAGGAACAATTCCAGCTTCTACTGCTTGGGCAGTTGGAATAACAGCCTTACCATGCATATGACCAATAGTTTCATCAAGTAAAACAATTACAGGTTGCATGAAACGGTCAGCTAAGTTAAATGCTCTTACTGTTTCAGTATAACACTCAGCTAAAGAACCTGCACATAGAGTGATTGATTTGTAATCACCATGAGATGGGTTTTTTGCTTGAAGTACATCACCTTGAGATACACGAGTTGGAAGACCAGTTGATGGACCCCCACGCATAACATTTATTAAGACTAAAGGAACTTCTGCCATTTGAGCAAGACCTAAGTTTTCAGCTTTAAGAGATACACCAGGACCTGATGTTGCAGTAAGTGCTCGATCACCTGCCATTGCAGCACCTATAACACAACAGATACCTGCTATTTCATCTTCCATTTGAATTGCAGTTCCACCAATTTTAGGTAAAAGATCAGAGATAACATGCATTACTTCCGAAGATGGTGTTAGTGGATACCCACCAAAAAATTTACAACCAGCATCAACTGCTGCAATTGCAGCAAGTTCATTACCAGTAGATATTACTTCTCTAGTCGCCATTATTTAACTCCTTGTTCATTAAGTGACATATAATTATTCGCAATCACTGCTGCTTGACGCTCTTTTGCATCATCAGTAAGTTTCGCAAAACTTAACCCAGCTGCTTTTAATTCTTGTCTATCTGCTACAAATATAGCAAAATCTGGACACGAAAGTTCACACTCATTACAACCAATACAAGCTTCTGGATGGTCAACAGAAATCATTGCACCTAGAGTTGATGTTGACTCATATCTCATACCAAGAACACCTGAAGGACATACTGAAACACATATATCACACGCTTTACAGTTATCTGTATTTACCCATACTGGTTGATCACCAGGGTTTACCATTGGACTAGCTGCCATATTTTCTCCTAATTATTAAGATGTAATAAATTTTACACCTTACTCTTTGATAAAAAAGAGTATCTAAGTTTTTATAATATTACTCTAAAATGTGCTATTATCGCACCCTAAACAAAAAAACTGTTACATTTAGGGTGCTCACACAAGGATTAAAGACTATTTATTACCTAAAACTTCCGCAATTGCTTTACCTATTTCAGCAGGACTTACAACAACTTTCACACCAGCTGCTTCAAGAGCTTCCATTTTTTCTTTTGCAGTTCCCGCAGAACCTGAAACAATTGCACCAGCATGACCCATAGTTTTACCTTTAGGCGCTGTTTGACCTGCAATAAATGCGACAACAGGTTTTGTGATTTGTTCTTTAATAAGTTTTGCAGCTTGAATTTCAAGATCTCCACCAATTTCACCAATCATAACGATTGCTTCAGTCTCTGGATCTGCTTCAAACATAGGAAGAATTTGGTTGTAAGAAAGACCAATGATTGGATCTCCACCAATACCAATAGCTGTAGTAATACCAAAACCTTCATTACAAACTTGATTAGCGCCTTCATAAGTTAGTGTACCAGACTTAGAGATAAGTCCAACATTCCCTTTTTTGAAGATTGAGCCAGGCATAATCCCTATCTTACACTCTTCAGCCGTGATAATACCAGGACAGTTTGGCCCTAGTGTTTTCATACCATGCTTTGTAGCGTATGCTTTTGCCATTTGCATATCTTTCACAGGAGCACCTTCTGTAATAATTACAGCAAGATCGATCCCAGCTTCAGCAGCTTCCATTACAGCATCACCAACAAAAGCAGGTGGTACAAAAATCATACTTACAGTAGCACCTGTCGTTTTGATAGCTTCAGCAACTGTATTGAATACAGGTTTACCTAAGTGTGTTTGACCACCCTTGTTAGGAGTAACACCACCAACGATGTTAGTACCATATGCTATACACTGCTCAGCATGAAAAGAACCCTCTTTTCCTGTAAAACCTTGAACGATTACTTTTGTATCTTTATTTACTAAAATTGACATATTTAATTATTCTCCTTTTGCTGCTGCTACAGCTTTTGCTGCACCATCACCTAAATCATTTCCAACAATTAAGTTAGCTATATTTGCATTTTTAAGAATTTCAGCTGCTTCTGGTGCATTTGTTCCATCAAGACGAACAATAACAGGTACATTTACATCTGTAATTTTAGTAGCTTCAATAATACCATTAGCAATACGATCACAACGAACGATTCCACCAAAAATATTTACAAAAATTGCTTTCACTTTTGGATTTTTAAGAATAATTTCAAAACCTTTTGCAACAGTCTCAGCATTTGCACTACCACC
>JALSUU010000245.1 GCA_027071075.1 Sulfurimonas sp.
AAAATCACTTTTAGCATCTCCTATCGGTTCAACAGCTTTATTTGCCTTGTTACATCGTCTCTCAGAGTTTGTATAAGTACCCTCTTTCTCTCCCCAAGTAGCAGCTGAAAATACCACATCAGCTATCTGTGCGGTATCACCAAAAAAAGCATCTTGAACAACAAGCAAATCAAGTTTTGCCAGAGTTTTACGCAATTTTTCCTGATTTACAAAGCTTACAAGAGGGTTTGTAGCAGTTATCCAAAGAGCCTTAATCTCACCAGCATCTATCGCCTCTATAATCTCAGCATATTTATAGCCCCTCTCACGAGGAATAATCTCCTCAGGAACATTAACAATCTCAGCATACTCTTTTAAGGCTTTTTCATCTCCATAAGCTCTATATCCTGGAAGTGAAGAGGTAAAACCAGTCTCACGAGTTCCCATAGCATTACACTGTCCTGTTATACTAAATGGACCAGTTCCCTCACGACCAATATGACCTGTTAAAAGGTGAAGATTTATGATAGCACTTACAGTATCTGTTCCCATAAAAGATTGGTTTACTCCCATAGTCCAAGCACTCAATACAGAATCTTGAGATACAAACTGACGAGCAAGTTCATAGAGAGTTTTTACATCTATGCCCGTTATATTTGCAACCTCTTGAGGAGGATAATTTTGAAGATGTTTTTTAAGCTCTTTGTATCCGTTTGTATTTGCAAGTATATACCCCTCATCTTCCCAACCTTGCTCCATCACTATATAAGCCAAGCCATTAAAAAGTGCTAAATCTGTTCTAGCTTTTATAGGTACGAACAAATCTGCCATTTGTGAAGTTTTTGAAGCACGAGGGTCAATAACTATCACCTTTTTTGTAGGTTTTTTATTTTTATTTATATGTAAAGTTAGAATCGGATGATTATCTGCTATATTTGCACCGATTAGAAAAATGGTATCTGCCTTTTCAAAATCTTCATAAGAGCTAGTAGGTCCATCATTTCCAAGTGATTGCTTATAACCAGCAACAGCCGAAGCCATACATAAGGTGGTATTTCCGTCGTAGTTATTTGTTTGAAGTCCAAGTTGTACAAACTTTCCAAGAGTGTAAAACTCTTCTGTTAGAAATTGTCCTGTTCCTATTACTGATACCGCTTTTTTTCCATACTCTTTTTGGATTCTTTTAAACTCACTGCTTACTTTTGTAAAAGTCTCATCCCAAGAAGCAGGTTTTAACTCTCCCTCTTTTTTTATAAGTGGAGTTTTAATCCTCTCAGGGGAGTTTATCATCTGATGTTCACTAAGCCCCTTTGGACAGAGTGTTCCCTGATTTACAAAGTGTTTTGGATTTCCTTTTGTATAAACAGCCTTGCCATCTTTTACACCAATATAAAGTCCACACCCCACACCACAATAACCACAAGTAGAAAAAACCCATTTATCAGGCTTTTTCTCATCACTTATCATACCAAAAGTAGAATCAGAGGAGAGCTTGTATTTCTCCTCTTTTATATCAAATCCCAAAAAATCTTTTATTTTACTTATCATTTTTACTCTTCTTCATCTATTATTTTTTCAATATCTTGAGCCATTATAACACCTGTACTATTGTACA
>JALSUU010000246.1 GCA_027071075.1 Sulfurimonas sp.
ATATTCCCACATGGGGAGCAGATGCTTTTAACGATGCACGACTTGAACTTCTTTATATGGACATAAATGTTTATCTCAAAGAGTGTAGTGAAAAGTTTGATATCGTTATTGGCGATCTGATAGATGTGGATGATTGGGACTCTCCTGCTGCTTTTTTATATGGTGAAGATTTATATAGAACACTTAAACCACTGCTCAATGAGGGTGCGATTATAGCGACTCAGGGTGGGGCTTTAGATACGAAAGAGTCTACAAACCATATTCACATCAGAGAGACTATGAAAAAAGTATTTGGCGATGTGCGAAGTTATGGGATGATAGTGCCCTCTTTTTACCATCTTTGGGGCTATGTGATTGCGTCAGAGGATTTGAGTGTGATAGATGGAGATATTAAAGAGCAGTTTAACGCTCGTGGTTTAGCACTTGAAGCCATTGGTGTTGATGCACTCTCTTGTGCTTTTTCTCTGCCAAAACAGATTCAAAAAAATATAGGCATCTAAGTTTGCAGTACCAGTTTTTACCAAATGCTAGTCTTGATGATGCAGACATTGTAATACTCCCTATCGCGTATGAAGAGAGTGTCTGTGCAAAAGAGGGTACAAAAGAGGCTCCCTTAGCCATACTCAAAGCGAGTGAACAGTTAGAGTACTATGAAGAGGATCTGCTGTGGTCACCTATGAAGTATCTACAGGTGCGAGTGTGTGAAGAGATATCTGAGTATGAAAAAATTGCTTCTTTTGTCTCTACTCTTCCTTTAAAAAACAAACTTTTACTCTCTATCGGAGGGGAGCACTCCATTACCCCTGAGATAACTTCCCAATGCTTAGATAAAAAAAGTACCATTGTTTTTTTAGATGCGCATGCAGACCTAAGAGCGAGTTATCAAGGCTCAACTAAAAGTCATGCTACTCCTGCACATCATCTATTAGAGCAAGGGCATAAGATGATTATGATTGGGATTCGTTCTCTTTTTGAGAGTGAAGCCGAACGAGTTATGAGTGATGCAAACATTGAGTATTATTCAGATAAAGAGTTACAAAAGAGTGCAGTAAAAGAGAAGATGTTACAATCTCTCTCAAATCTTGTGGGTGATGTATACTTGAGCATCGATATGGATGTTTTTAATCCTGCTCTTGTTCCTGGTGTGGGTACACCGCAACCGGGTGGAATAGATTGGTATTTTGCTATAGATATTATCGAGAGACTATTTTTCAATAAAAAGATAGTTGTTAAGGGTGTGGATATTGTAGAGCTAGTGCCTGAGAGTTCTCAGGTCTCGCAAGTTTTTGCAGCAAAGTTGATACAGAAGATAATCTCCTTTTGGGGAAAGTCTCAAGGGTTTGATACAAAAGAGATGTGTGGCTCACAAATGAGCATAGAGTATGAGTAGAGGAAAAAGTATGAAGTTATATATTGTTAGTGCAGTTGCGTTAGTGTTTTTGTTTGGAGCCTGTTCAACTCCTGTCCCTCAGGCTATTGCTGTAGAATCGACTACTAAAAAGATTGATTACCTTAAAGATGTAAAACCTATCTTAGACAAACGCTGTGTAAGCTGTCACTCCTGTTATAACTCGCCTTGTCAAGCAAAACTGAGCTCTTTTGATGGAGTTGATCGTGGTGCTAGTAAGCTTTTAGTCTATGATGCACTGCGAATAAACGCAGCCAAGCCTACCCGTCTTTTTGTTGATGCACAAAGTACCCAAGAGTGGAGAGGGAAAGGGTTTTATTCGCTCACACAAAGTTCTGAGTCTAATGCAACGCACAATGACTCCATAATGATACATCTTTTGTATGAGAAGAGGCAACATCCTGAACTTATTGGTGAGTACTCACCGGAAAAAGATGATTTAATTTGTCCAAGAAATAAAGAGGAGTTGGGGGAGTACTTTGAAGATAAGCCCAATCATGGTATGCCTTATGGTCTTCCAGCTATTAAAGAGAGTGAATATAAAACACTTTCTCAGTGGCTACAACAAGGTGCAAAGGGTCCAAATAAAGCAGAAGAGTTAGCACTTGAGACTCCTTCAAAAAATGCAGCTGTAGGGATACAAAAATTTGAGGCATTTTTTAACAAAGATGATGCAAAGCATAGGATGAGTGCAAGGTATCTATATGAACATCTCTACTTAGCGCATATCTATTTTCCCTCAGCCAAGGGAGAGTTTTATCAACTCATTCGCTCCACTACACCAAGTGGACACAAGGCACAAATCATTCCAACTGTAAGACCCTTTGATGATCCAAAAGTAGATACATTTTACTATAGACTTGTAAAAATTCGCTCTACTATTGTGCATAAAACGCATATAACATTTCAGTTTGATGATGCAGTTTTAAAACGCTTTAAAGAACTTTTTATAGCACCAAAATGGGTAGAGAAACCTCATGATATTGGCTACTCTGTAAAGATGAGTGCAAATCCTTTTCGTACATTTGAGCAGATACCTGTTCGCTCAAGATACCAGTTTTTACTTGATAACTCACACTATATTGTTATGAACTTTATTCGAGGTCCTGTTTGTCGTGGGCAGATGGCACTCAATGTCATTCCTGATCATATTTGGATGGTTTTTAAAGATCCAAAGTATGATCTTTTTGTGCAACACCCAGAGTTTATACAAAAGGAGTACAGCAATCTTGAACTTCCTATAGAGAGTAATGAACAAAAACTTTTAGAGACTTTTAGTGACAAGTATAGAGAGAAGTATAAAAGTTTTATAGAAGCAAAACTAGAACTTGATAAAGAAGTGTTTCCTAAGGGCATGTCTTTAAACTCTATCTGGAAGGGAGATAAAAATAGTGATGCACCAATGCTGACAATCTATAGACACTTTGATAGTGCATCTGTTCATAAGGGTGCTCTTGGTGAAGAGACACGCACTATGTGGGTGATGGATTATTCGCAGTTAGAAAAAATCTACTACACGCTTGTTGCTGGCTATGATGTTTTTGGAAACATTTCTCACCAGACAAATATCCGCCGTTATACAGACTTTTTACGCGCTGAGGGTGAGGTGAACTTTATAGAGTATATGCCACAGAACAAAAGAGCAGCAATGTTTAAAAGTTGGTATATTGGAGACTCAAGTGTTGAAGATTATGAGAAGCAGTTTCCTTTTGAAAAAGCGGGTGTAGATATAGCTTATAGAAGTGCTAATCCAAAAAATGAGTTTATAACGATGCTTATAAATAAACACTTTTTAAAAGGGGCAAATATTCATTTTGACCCTATTAACTACAAAGCTCCAAATGCACCGCTTCCTCAGATGCCTCAAAAGTTTGAAAAAGAGAGTGACTTTGTAGAGGGTGCGCGCTCTATAACATTGGCTGGAAGCGGGTTTATTACCTTTATGACAGACAGAGGAGCGAACAATATGTTTCTACGCATCAATATGCCTGATGGAACTTATATCGCTAAAAATTTAGTTATCAACAGATGGCATGATAATGTGAACTCTCTTTTTAATGGAGAGGATGTTCTTGATGCAAGTAAGGACACTATGGATATTTTAGACTTTAGTATTGGTTCGTATCCAAATGCTTTTATCATTGTAGATTTAGCAGATCTCGCAGATTTTATGGACTTGATGAAAAATATGACGGGTACGGACTCTGAGATTAAGCGCCTTAAAAAGTACTTTATCTCTCGTAGTAATCCCCATTTTTGGGAGATATTTGACTGGTTTAACGAAGAGTTTAAAAGAAGAGATCCTATAGATGCAGGGATGTATGATCTGAATCGATACGCTAGAACTATCTGGAAAAGTGAGTAGTTAATGGATATTTTACTTCTAGTAAAATCATTTTTAGGTTTAGTTGTTATACTAGCTATATTAGTGTTTGTACTTTTAAAAGGCGCAAAAAAGAAAAAAGCTACAGAGAGAGTAAAGCCAGTAAAGAGAGAAGTGAAAAGAGATGAACCTGTTTCTCTTCAAAAGCTTTTAGCCGTGATAAAAAATAAAAAATCAACTGCAAAAGAGCTCTCAGAAGCTCTTGATAAAATCATAAAGTATCACGGCACCATACATCCAAAACTTGGTGTGAGAGCACACCCTGATTTTAATATTTATGGTGAGATTCTTTTAAGAGTTTGTCATCATCCAAATACAAACAAAGATATTATTCTCAACTTTGATAGGGCACTTGAAGCAAAAAATGAAGCATATAAAAAAGAGATTAATGACTTTTTAACCAAGGGTTTAGAGACTAGAGGGGTCTAAGGTAATTCCTTACGCTTGTCGTTTATTAAAGCCTGATGTTCCACTTTTTGCACTGTTTTTAAAGTCAGTAGCATAAGGCTTTAAGTAACTTGGAATTGCTCTTCCCTTGAGTTTCATCATATCTTCTAGCATTGTATCTGCTATTTTTTGTGGCTCTTGATTTTGTACTTCACTCATATATGTGAAGAGTAACTCCCCGAGTCTTTGTAGAGATATCTTCCATGTTGAATCTGTCTGCTCATAAATCCAAAGGCTAAAAGCATAAAAGTTCTCAAAAACAGAACCCTCACTCCAAAGTAGTTCAATAGAGTTTTTAAAGTTTCCGCTATTGTATGTTAAATCCCAAAATCTTGCGAAGCGTTTCATAATCTGAATATCATTAAAACTCAGCTCACTATTTTTTAAGATATCGTAAGGAGGAATGTCACTGTAAACCATACCAAAGGTTACATCATGACGCTCTATATGTGTTCCTGAGAGCTTTTTAAGTATGCCTATCTGAATCTCACAGCTACTTAATGACATTAGTTTGTCAAGATTTTCTCCAAAACTTTTGAGTGATTCTCCCGGAAGCCCTACTATCAAATCAAGATGGATATGTGCCGTTGTTTCATTCTCTAAAAAGGCGATATTTTCCTTTATCTTTTCAAGATTGAGTTGTCTTGAGATATTGTTCGCTATCTCAAGGTTAAGGGTTTGTATACCAATTTCTAGTTGCAGTGCGCCATGAGGAAAGCTTTTTATCTTCTCTCTTAGTGATGCAGGGAAGTGGTCAGGTATCACCTCAAAGTGTGCAAAATAGGGAGGCTCTTTGGCTAAAAAGAAGTCAAGTATTTTGTTAGCTGCTTTCATATTGAGATTGAATGTTCTATCTACAAACTTGAAGTTTCTTGCCCCTCTGCCCCAAAGAACTTCAAACTCCTCCAAAACGGCATCAAGATTAAAGGCACGCACTTTTTCATCCATAGAGGAGAGACAAAATTCACATGCAAAGGGGCAACCTCTTGATATCTCTACATAAATGTAACGATTTTTTATATCATCATCACTGTAATACTTATAAGGGAGTGCTATATTTTTGAGGTTTGGGAGTGTCATGGGGATGATGCGAGGTAAGGGTGCATCGTTGAGGATGTTTTTACATAACTCATAAAAGGCTAAATCTCCTTCCCCTTTGACAATATAATCTGCATCACTCAAGTCAACCCGAAAAGGCTCATAACTTACTTCAGGACCACCAAGTATGATAGTCGTTTGCGGAGATACTTTTTTGATGATGTGTATAAGCTCAGCAATGAGCGAGACATTCCAGATGTAAACACCAAGTCCGATTATATTTGGGTTGCTGAAGAGGAGCTTTTCAGCGACACTTTGCACTGCATCATTGATACTAAACTCTAAAATCTTTGTTTGGGATTGTAGCTCTTGCATATTTGCATAGAGATAGCGAAGTCCAATAGCACTATGGGTAAATCTTGAGTTAAGCGTTGTAAGGATGATTTTCATAAGGAGTAGTATAGCAAAACACCCGAGGGAATAAAAGGGGAAACCTCAGGTGTTTTAAAATTGTTTGGAGTATATTCTCTCTTATGTAAGGGGAAACATAATTGAGATACCGTAATTATATTTATTATAAGTTAATAAGAAGTAAATTACTTAACTATCTTACTTACTTAAGAACTCTTCAAGCATCTTGTCAAGTTTTTCAAAGAGAGTATGAGAAGCTTCTTCCATTGTTTTAAAATTCTCAGTTATGAGTTTTGGATGATTCTTTTTAAGCGTAGAAGCTTCTTGCACATACGCCATATTTTTAAATACACACTCGTGTACTATAGCATGTGGTGCATCCATCTCTCCAAAGGCTTTAGTATGACCAAAATGCTCTCTCCCTACTCCTAAATACCATTTACCCATACGACAGTTATGGTGGTCTGGAAAGTTTGCTTTTTGTCTTTCATTCAGTACACTAGAGTAAGCATTTGATTTGAAAAGAACATGATCTGCTTTTACTAAGGTAGTAAAGAGGCGGTTTTGAATTTTTACAGCTGAACTTTGAGATACTTGAGCGAGTGAGTTAAGTTCTCTAAAAGTACTCTCAAACTCATGAATAACACTATTAGATTCATTGGCAATGGTGCTAATATCATCAGAGTTTGAACGCATATCGTTTGCATCTTGTTGGAGAGTAGAGATAGATATCTCTATCTCATGTGTTGCTTTTTGTGTTCGCTCTGCTAGTTTTCTTACTTCATCCGCTACTACTGCAAAACCTCGCCCATGTTCCCCTGCACGCGCTGCTTCTATGGCTGCATTGAGGGCTAAGAGGTTTGTCTGGTCTGCTATATCTTTGATAAGACTTACTACCTCGGAAATCTCACGAGAGCGTCCCTCAAGTGATACAATTCCCTCGTGAGAAGAGCCTATAAGCTCCACAAGAGAAGCAAGCCTCTCTCCTATCTCTACGACATTTGTAAGGGAGTTTGAAGAGGTCTTGGCTGTCATTTGGGAAGCTTCTACAATCTCTGTGGAATTTTCTTCAGAGATTATTAAATCTTCTTGAATGATTTTAAGTCCAGAAGCTATTCCACCTCCTGTTTTTGTAAAGTCTTCAGACATTGCACTTCTAATTTTTGTCTCATATCCACTGGAAATAGAGTGAGTAGCTTTAGAGAGTTGTTTGGCAGCAGATTTAAAAGAACCATTTAATCCCGAAGAGTAGGGGTGTCTATAGCTTATACCTGAAGATGCTGCAGTTACAGTTGTCTCAGTATCTTTCATAAAAGCCTCTACTTGGTCAAGGACATCATTAAGCTTCCATGCAAACTCGGACTCCTCTGAGTTATCAGCAGGGATTCCTGTGACACGGTCTTGGAGGTTTCCATTGGCAGTATTTGTTAAAACTCTATGCATCGCTTCATAAAGATTGTTCTTATCTTTTGTAGATGATGCTGGGAGAAAAAGAGAGATTCCAATTCCAAGGGCTACAAGAGCGGCGAGAATATAGGCACCTATAAAAAGAGTATATATTAGGGTAATTACAAGTGTGAGTAAAAGCGTGAGTGTTTGATTATTTTTGTAGAGAGATGATAAATTCATTGTATCCTACTCCTTTTTCTTCTAGTAGCTCTGTAAGTATTTTTGTTCCTGCATCAACGCCACCACTCTTCTCAGCAGTAACCATCTGCTTGTAGAGTGGAGTGATAATAGCAAGGGCTTCTTTGTTTGGTTGTCTACGCACAGAGTAGTAACCAACCTTCTTTCCCTTCTCATCAAAAGAGGGAGTCACATTTGCATAGACCCAGTATGCATCACCATTTTTTGTCTTATTGACTACATAAGTAAAGATTTCTTCATTATTTTGAACCATATCCCAAAGGAGTTTAAAGACTGCCTTTGGCATATCAGGGTGTCTGACAATATTGTGAGGTTTGCCTAAAAGTTCCTCTTCTGTATAATCTGCCATATCCATAAAGATTCTATTGACATAGGTAAGTCGACCTTTGAGATCAGTCTTTGAGACTATGAAGTCATTCTCTTTCATTTCGCGCATCATAAAATGTCTCCTAAATATTACAAATTTTAATTGCTGAATTTTAGCTAAATTTATATTATAATTCCATTATGCAGGTACTATTATCCCTATTTTATTATTTTTATTTTTCTGTTGTTGGTGTTTACATCATCTTTATACCCAAAGTACTTTCAGAGATTGGCTATAGTGGAGTTGCTATTGGCATCATTTTAGCTGCATCACCACTTGTTCGTTTTATATTGCCATTCTTATTTATAAGGGGTTTAGAACTTAACTCAAAAGTATTTAATTTCGCACTACTTATAATGTCCATAAGTGCACTCCTCTTTTTTTTCGCTATTCATAACTTTTACTTCCTACTGCTCTCAAACATCCTTTTAGGGGTAGGACTTGGTTTAGTACTTCCCTACATTGAGTTTATATCTTTAGATATCGTAGGCAAGGAGAAGTATGGAAAGATACGACTCTTTGGCTCTATTGGTTTCATCATCATTGCCTTAGTGTTAGCGAAGTTTATGACTAAACCTACTGACGCACTCTATTATCTTGTAGCACTCACCCAAGTGACAGCTATTGTCGCTTTTGTTCTTGTTCGTTTAGTCAACAAAAAAGGAGAGCTGAAAAAAGAGAGTGCAAAGAGTGATATAAATCTTCTTAAAGATTATAAACTTTGGGGTGGGCTTATCTTAATGCAGATGAGTTTTGGCTCTTTCTATAACTTCTTTACTATTACTGCAACAGATAATGGAATAAGTTTAGATATGACTGTTTATATGTGGAGTTTTGGAGTTCTGTTTGAGATAGTAATGTTCTTTTTTCAAGCAAAACTACTCCATAAAAACTTACTCAAACTTTTGCAGTTTACAATCCTTTTAACAAGTTTTCGATGGTTTTTGGTCTTTGCCTATGCAGCAAATGTAGAGGTACTCTTTTTTACCCAAAGTATCCATGCTTTGAGTTTTGCTCTTTTTCACTCAGCAGCTATCAGTTATCTACACTCTCTATATAAAAACAAAACGCTGGCACAGCAGTTTTTCTCAGGTATCACTTATGGTTTAGGGGGTTTAAGTGGGGCTTTAATAGCAGGATACATCTATGAGTACTTCAATGAGTATCTTTTTTTAAGTTCTGCTTTTATGGCTTTAGGGGCTTTTGTCTGTATAGTGTTGTGGGAGAGGGAGCATACCCTCTCATAATATTAATATGCTAGGCTTAAGAAAGCAGAGAGTGTATTGTCCCTCTTCTTTATGCCTGTTGATACATGGTTTGTGTAGTCAATTTTATAGGCAACACCTGCTGAAAATATATCAGAGATTTTACTTGAAAGCTCAGATTTTGAGAATATAAAGTAGTTTTGAGAATCATCAAATGAAGCTCTGTATGATAACTCTTGGTTAAACTTGAGGTTATCTAAAATATTTAACTCATAGAGTGCTTTTGCTTTATATGATCCGTAGTTCTCTACAAAGTCAGGTTGTGCAGCTTCATATTGACCTTGGAGGTTATCACTTGAGTATAAAAGACTTGCTTCGATATCTAGTTTTTGTCTACTTGAACTCAGCGCACCATACTTGATACCAGGACCAACATAGGTTTGGTAACTATAACTTGAAAATTTGTCATTTTTATAACCAACTACCATGTTCGCTGTGAGTGAACCTGTAAAAAGGTATCCATACTCAAGCTCTACAAAATATTTGTTTTTTGTTACAACATTTTCTGCATTTCCATACTGTGCATCAAAGGTGATAGAACCACTATTTTTTCCCCACGCTTTTTTGAAGCTTCCATCGAGTGAAAAAGTTTCAGTATCTGTATTTCCATCTGTTTTCATATACCCGAGTTTTACATTTGTCTTTATAGACTGGTCCTGAGGTAGTTGTGCCTCTAATGCCTTAAGTTTACTATCAGCCGCTGATTTTTCAGCCTTTGCAGCTGTAATATCTGCTTGGAGTTTCACTTGGTCTTGTGTTACTTCACTAGCAAGAAGTAAAGAACTTGTTGCAAGAGAAATGAGTAGTATTTTTTTTATCATTGTATCTCCTAATTTAAAATATTTTTGAAATTATAGCTAAAGTGTTGTAAAAAAAGAGTCTTTTTGTTGATGGATAGCTTCAAGATAACGAGAGAGTCTGTAAAATTCACATAGATGTTGCGAGTCTGTTTTGAAGAGAAACTGCCTGTATTTCAGATAATTTGCCCAGACTTTTTTACTCTGCTTCACCCGAGAGCGTTTGCGTAGCTCAAAACTAACAGAGGCATTGATAAAGCCTTTTAATATTTGCACCTCACTACTCTTTTCAAAACGGCGAGGAAACCAGACCTCTTCAAGTGCTTCATGTGCATCGTAAAAGCGTTTTTCATCTATACACCTTATAAAGGAGTCTATCTTTTTATGCATCAGGGGTCTCTAAAAGTTGCATATTTTTTCTCCAGTAACCTCTTCCACCCTTGAGAGATATGCAGTGCATCGTGGGAAACTTCTCTTGGTACTCTTGGAGTCTATCCATTGTTGCCTTGCCTGTATCGCAGTAAAAAACGAAGAGAGAACCATCAGGATAGTTTTTGAGTTCATAAGGATTGTACACAGTAGTCTCAGCTTTTTCTATAGGGGAGAGAATAGTATCTATAAGAAGAACCTCTACACCCTCTTTTTCTAATTTTTGTTTGTTCTCTAGGAACTCTTTTTGAGTCCACTCTTTTGGATAAGTCATATGTAATTATATAGTGCTATAATTAAACTCAAATTATAGAATAAAGGTGAGTAATGAAGTTAAAATATGTAGGGGATATGCCAGTAGTGAGTAAAAACGGTGTAAATTTTGATCATTCTAAACCTGATAAATATACCTATCTGAGTGGGGCAGTAGAACTACTAGAAGCTTTGAGCTATGGAGCTACTCAGACAACTACACACCTTTATAATACACCCTCAGGACATCTCGATGGAGAAGATATTAAAAAAATTCTCTATAAATATGTAAAAAATGTAGATGCGCTTATAGATGAACAAGAGCAAAAAGCAGAATCCTATGAAAATGAGTTGATGCAAAGAGTAAGAGAAAATGAAAATATTACTCAAGATGAAAAAACTGCATGGCTTGAAAATATAAAACTCATGAAGGATTATTTTTATCAATACATAGCAAACCAAACAGCGTATGAAGCAGCCCTCAAAGTGCTAAGTGATGAGATTCATGAGGGTCGTATAAAAGAGGTCTGTGTACCAATGTTTAAAAATTACGCAATGGTACTTAACGATTTGGTGGAAACTTTAGAGCGTAGAAAAGCACCGATAGATAGCACAGTGAAAATTGAGCAGACAGATAATGGACTTACAGGGACTTTGTGCATCACGCACTACTAAATATGTCAAAAAAAAATAAAAAAAACAGTAAAATAAATCAACGAATACGCGCTTACTTTGATGATGATCCTTTTGATGTAGGGATTGAGCGAGTTCCATCCGAAGTTTTAAGTGAGCTCTTTGGGGCATTGGGTTTGTATGATATAGAGCATAATAAAAAGCTAATGGTAAAGACTCTAAGAATGATTTGGAGTGAGGCTGAGAGTGGGATGCGTCTGGATATATTACACTTTTTTGAGAACAATGGCGAAGTTTATAGAGGGGATAAGAAAGAGTTACCTACTGTAGATAGAGACTCCAAAATAGAGATGTTTTTGCATGAGCTTGATGCAAGTAAAGAGGAAGCCGTAGCTCTTTATGAGATGTTCTCTACTGTAAGAAGTAAAAAAATTACTATAGAGAAGATGGAAGCGAAACTCCAACATATTCGCTATGAGGCAAAAAGAGAGGCTTTAGAAAAAGAGCTTGAGGGACTTTTTGATATAGATGATAGTTTTGAGTTTAATGCCTCGCTAAAGTATGAAGTCTATGGACAGAATTTTCATAAGATACTTACCTTAAATACAAAACCTTATGAGTATGAATTTTTACAGAGTGCATCAGTAGAGGAGATAGTGGAGAAAATAGGAAACGACAAACTCAAGGTTGTCCAAGCCAAACAGGACTCCATAGATAACTTTATAGCCTCTCTTAAATCCCCACACTCCTATCTTACTCAAGAGCAGATAGTAACGGCTCTGCGTGCATCACCACCAAAGTCACGACTTTCCTATCCTCTTATAGGACATAAAATCCTTAAAAATATTGTTGCTCAAAAGATAGAGTATAGTGCTTTAGAGGTGCACTCTGAGGAGCTATTTTTAAAAATAGAGGAGCAGTTAACTCTACCACACTCTGAGATACAACTTGGGTATAACTTAGAACTGCATGTTGATTTAGATGGTTTGTTAGAGGAGATATGGAACTCAAAAAGATTTAATTTTGATGCGTTGAAAAATAGCGTTAAAGAGGAGCATGAGCAGGAGTTTTTAGCTTCTTTGGAGAGTTTAGTTGAGGAGTGTGGTAAGTATGCAACACTCCTACACTTTACGCAAGAGGAGTTGTATGTAAAAGTATATGAGTTCTTAGTCGACTTTATGCCGCATTCGCTCAATATCACTCCAAAGATAAGTCGTAAGGTTATACGAAGATTTATACACTCTATCCATGATCAGCTTATCAAAAAGCAGAGACATGAACTGCTAGCAAGGACGATTCGAGACTTTAAAAACCTCTTTCCTATGGCGAGAGAGATGCGAAGAAAACTTACCTTGCATATAGGTCCGACAAATAGTGGAAAGACTTATACGGCTATGAAGAGACTTGAAGAAGCAGATACTGGTTACTATTTAGCACCGCTTCGTTTACTCGCTTTAGAAGGGTATGAGGGACTGAAAGAAAAAGGCATCGAGAGTTCACTTATAACAGGTGAGGAGCAGATTTTAGATGATGATGCAACACATATAAGCTCTACAATAGAGATGATGAACTATGAAGTAGATGTAGATGTTTGTGTCATTGATGAGGTGCAGATGATAGATGATAGAGACCGTGGTTGGGCATGGGCAAATGCTATCATCGGGGCACCTGCTAAAGAGATTATTATGACGGGTTCTTCCAATGCAAAAAAGGCTATTATCGCCCTTGCTGAGTACTTGGGTGAGGAGTTAGAGATTATAGAGTTTGAGAGAAAAAATCCACTCACGCTGCTTGAACACCCTACTGATGCAAAAGATGTAGAGGAGGGGAGTGCTATCATTGCCTTTAGTCGAAAAGATGTGCTTCGTCTTAAACAAAATTTCTCAAAAAACTTTAGTGTAAGTGTTGTCTATGGAAATCTCTCTCCTGAAGTAAGAAGAGAGGAAGCAAGACGCTTTAGAAGCGGTGAGACGCAGATACTTATAGCTACTGATGCCATAGCGATGGGGATGAATCTGCCTATTAAAACCATACTCTTTTCTAAAGCTGAAAAATTTGATGGCATTACGCAAAGAAACCTCTTCCCATCAGAAGTACATCAGATAGCAGGTCGTGCAGGAAGATATGGTCTGAATGAAGAGGGTTATGTAGGTGCGCTCACTCCCGAAGCACTTAAAATAGTAAAGAAAAATTTTAGCAAACCAGCACGAGAGATAGAGATACCTTTTAAAGTGATGGCAAACTTAGAGCATATTAAACTTGTAGGAAAAATATTAGAGGAGAACTCCTTAGAAGTGATACTCAGCTTTTTTGTGAAAAATATGGAGTTTAATGGTCCTTTTTATGCATCGAGTCTTGATGATATGCTAGAAGCCTCAAAGATAGTAGATGCCTATGATTTAGATATCGCGACAAAGTACCATCTTGCTTGTGCCCCACTTACTCTCAAATCACCCTATATTATCGAAGCCTATGAGAGTTATATCCACGCACTTGAGCAAAAAGAGAGTGTACACTATAACCCTCCTATGCTCATAGGAGATCACGCAAGAACAGCAGATGAACTTCTTCGTGCAGAGGATATGGTAAAAGAGATATCACTTTACCTTTGGCTTTCATATAGATTTGGTGAGTATTTTGTAGATGAGAAGAGAGCGAGAGAGTATAGAGGTGTTTTAAATCGCTACATAGAAAAAACACTACACCAAACACAGTTGGCACAGATGTGTAAAATGTGTGGAGCACCTCTCCCTATAAACTCAAAGTATGCAATCTGCCAAAACTGTTTTAAGAAAAACTATACACATGGTAGAGGGAGAAGAAAGTCGCATAGATAGAGAATTGTCTAAAGGGTTAATTTTTTAAACTCTCTGTAATAAAGAAGAGCCCTTAATATAATTCTAATAGCATAATAGATACAATTGGCTAGATTATAAAAAAGGTGATGCGGTATGAAATATGCAAACACTTACCAATCTTTAGCACAGTTTGGAAGAGAACTTTTAAATAAAAAGAGTTTAGAAGAGGGTCTGCCTTTGATTTCTGAATATGCAAAAACAGTTATTGGTGCAGATAGATGTTCTATTTTTATTCATGACAAAGTAGATCATAGTTTTTGGACTACACTTGCTGATGGTGTAGATAAAATTGTAATCTCTGATGATAAAGGACTTGTTGGTTTTACTCTTAAAGAAAAAAAACCAATTTTATCTAATGACCCTTATTCACATCCAGAATTTTTAAGTGATGTTGATAAAGAGACTGGATATCTTACACAGAGTGTGATAACAGCACCAGTTTTTACCTCAAAAAGAGATATTATTGGGGTTTTACAACTCATAAACAAAGAGAATGGGTTTGATAAAGAGGATGTGCGATTTATGATATTTTTTGCACATTATATTAGTGGATTTTTAGAACTCACAAATGTTTTTGCAGAAAAAAATAAAAACCTATAAAAGAAAGAGTATATGAAAAAATTTAATCAAATAGCTGAATTTGGAAAAGAGTTGATGTCCTTAGACAGTATGGAAAATGCGATAGAACTCATAGGTACAGAAGCAAAACGCTTAGTAAATGCAGAACGCTGTTCTATCTTTATCGTTGATGATGAAGCAAATATGCTCTGGACAAAACTGAGTGATGGAATAGGGCGTATAGTGATAGGACTCGACTCTGGAATAGTAGGGGATACTTATGCAAAAAAAGAGCCTCAAATAGTAAATACTCCCTATGATGATGCAAGGTTTCTTCCGCATATAGATAAAAAAAGTGGGTATGTGACTCGAAATATGATTACGGTGCCTATTTTTAACTCCTCTAGGGATGTGATGGGGATTATTCAACTACTCAATAAATCACGCTTTGATTTTGATGAGAAAGATTTAGAGACACTAACATTTTTTGCAAACTATATCAGTGGAAGTTTAGAGTTAGTTCTTATGAGCGAGAAGTAAGCGTTTATTTGCTTGATAGGCTAAACTCATAACACCTATGGCATAGTTAGAAGAGTTGTTATATCGCATAATCTTTTTTGTATACTCTTTCATATAATCAAGCTCTGGTTTGTTTTTCGTAAAACAGTTATAAACCTTTCCTCTCTTTGAAGTTTCATAAACAAATGAAGCATCCTCATTTTCAAAAGCATATTCGTACCATTGTTCTTCTATCTTTGGAATATTTGGCATTTTATTCCACTCTATGAGTGTGTCAAATTTTGCTTTTTTATGCAGAAACTTTGCACAGGAGAGAATTGCATCTTCCATCTTTGTTAAATCTGGCACTTTTGATTTGTAGGAGTCTGTATAGATAAAGCTGTTTGGCATAAACTGAGGGATGCCAACAGCACCAGCATAAGAGCTTGGAAGATTACACTCTTTTGGTGCTACTTCTTTTTTATAGCAGTACTTTATAATGGCTGCCATATTTGTTTTTCCCATTTTGAGGAGCCACTTCTCCCTCGAAGTCTCTCCCTTTGTGCGTACAACCATAGTGTTAAAAACTATAAATGCATCGTGCGTAGGGTGAATCTTTCCTAGTTTTGTCTCTTTGAGTAAAATCGCTGCAATTATCTCACGATTTACCCCATACTTTTTTTCGGCATACTCATAAACCTCTTTATACTTTTGAAGATTTTTCACAAGTTTAGGCAAATAAGTCACTAAAACATTATTTGCTTTTTGCTCTTGTATTTTATGGTACTTTATCTTGTTTGGCTGTAGGTATTTCCAACTTATTTCATCAAACTTTTTTGTCTTAAAGTAAGAAAGGAGGAATCTATTTGCATACTCATAAGAGACACCACTTTTTACTACACGCTTACAAATATCACTATAGTTTTTGTTTTTAAAGTCACAGTTAGAATAAGATGATGCACTTAAAAAGGTGCTAAGGCTTAAAAAAATTAGGGTTTTATACATTATTAATATTCTCCAACCTTTGTGGTGTCCCTATATCATGCCAAACTTTGTTAAACACTTCTGCACTCAGGAGCTTTTTTTCTGTAAACTCGCGAAGGAGAGGGGCTAAAGGTGCTTTTTGTAACTCTACATCCTTAAAAAAAGAGGGGTGGTAATAGCCTATTCCTGAGAAAGTGTACATCTGTGCATCATCATTAAGGAGTAGTCCATCTTCAACTCCAAAGTCACCTTTTGGGTTATGTGGAGGGTTAGGGACTAAGATAAGATGCGCTTTTATATCTTTTTGGAGTTTAAAATATGCATCAAACTCATACTCACAGTAGATATCGCCATTAACAACTAAAAAGGTATCTTTTCCTAAAAGAGGGAGTGCTTTTTTGATGCCACCTGCTGATTCTAAAGCCCCTGTAGATTGCTCATCTGAGTAGAGAAGTTTCACACCCCATTTGCTTCCATCTCCTAAGTGCTCAGGTATTTTGTACCCAAGATGTGCGATATTTATCACTATCTCTTTGAAGCCATTTTGAGCAAGTTTTTCTATATGCCAAACGATGAGAGGTTTGGAGTGCACCTCCAAAAGTGGTTTTGGTAGCGTATCTGTAAGTGGACGCATTCGCTCACCTCTTCCCGCTGCAAGTATCATCGCTTTCACAGGGTCACTCGCTTTAAAAACTCTGCTAACTTTCGTGTCTCTTCATATCTTGATGCAGTCTCAATAGTATAAGAGAGAACAAGAGGAATATCTTGTAAGTAGCCATCTTTTTTATCACGGATGGAGAGTCGTGAAAATACTCCAAGAACTTTTATATGTCTCTGCAGACCTGTAAAATCAAACCACTTTAAAAACTCACTATCACTCACAGTTATCTGTTTGTTATCTCGAAATGAAAGTGCAAGTTTTTCTATATCTGCTCTCTCAAAAGAGATATAACAGTCCTTAAGCAGGGAGACTAAGTCATAAGTGAGTGAACCACATATAGCATCTTGATAATCAATAACACCCAGATCATTGTTAGCTGTTATCATAATGTTTCGTGAGTGAAAATCTCTATGGACGAAGATGCCTTGAGGTTGAGAGAGTACAACTTTTGAAATACTCTTGAGGGTAGTTTCTAAAAGTTTTTTTTCTGCATCGTTTAGAGTAAGTGAAAGGTTTTTTTGCAGATACCACTCCTTCATCAAATCCATCTCAAAGTGTAAAAAATCTGCATCATACAGAGCAAGTGCAGAACTATCTGTTTTTTGCATCGTGATGATTTCACTCATCGCTTTTGTATAGAACTCTCCAAAGTTACTTTTGTTTAAAATATCTAGCAGATTTGTATCTCCAAAATCTTCAAGTATGAGGTATCCACGCTCTAAATCTTGTAGATAGATATGCGGTGCTTTTATACCTTGTGTTAAGAGTCTTTGTGTGATATCAAGAAAGGGTTTGAGACTCTTCATCTCAAGAGAACTATCCATCAAGATAAAGCTTTGCTCACTCTTTGTGAGTCGGTAGTATTTTCTAAAACTTGCATCAGCACTTGCTATACTAAGAGTGAAATCTTTGTACGCTGTTGTTTGAAGCCATTTTTGTATCTTATCCATATATAGCACCTAAGAGAGAATCTTTTTTTGCTCCAGTAACACTTTTGAGTTCTACAACTTCTGAGTGCATGCGTTTGTAAGCAAACCAAGCAAATGCCATCGCTTCAAGTGCATCTGCACTCTCGCTAAGAGTATCACTCGGCTTTACTGCGTAAGAGCCTAACTCTTGGAGTCTTTGGAGTAAAAAAGCATTTTTTGAGCCACCTCCACACACTATGAGTTCTTCAAGGTCTATTTCCTTTAAGTCATCGCTTATCGTTATTGCTGTAAGTTCAAGGAGAGTTCTTGCAATATCGGTACTTTTAAGAGAATCAAATTTACTGAGGTGCGACTCTAACCAGAGCTTATTAAAGTGTTCTCGTCCTGTACTTTTTGGAGCAGATTTTTTGAAATAGGCATCTGAAAGCATAGAGTCTAAAAGTGCTTGATGAACAACTCCACTCTTCGCAAACTGACCATCTGCATCGTAGGGTTTATCTTCTTTCTCTTGCATCCACAAATCAAGTAGTACATTCCCACAACCACTATCCCAACCCTTCAAAGTTGGCTCAAAAAGTGTGATATTCGCCATACCACCGATGTTTACAATGGCTCTTCGTGTTGATGATGCAAATAAAAACTTATGAAAAGCAGGAGCAAAAGGCGCACCTTGACCACCATTAGCAAGATCCATACTTCTAAAGTCACTTACGGTTGTAATATTTGTCTGGCTTGTAACTAGACTCGCAGACCCTAACTGCATACTAAAAGGGTACTCTCCCTGAGGTTCATGCCAAAGAGTCTGCCCATGCAAACCAATAGCTTCAATAGATGATGCAGAGATTTTCTTTTCTTCTAAAAATGTGAGGATAGCAGAGGCGTAGAGTTTTCCAAGCTTTTGGTCGAGTATTCCAATATCTCGCAGAGTGATTTGAGAATGAACACTCTCTAAAATCTCATTTTTTAAAGAGAGAGGAAAACTCTCTTCATAGTACTCAAGAAGTCTGCACCCACTCGCATCAATTTCACAAAAAGCAATATCAACCCCATCAAGACTAGTCCCACTCATAACACCAATGTATAATTTTTTCATTCTCTGCTACTTAAATTTTTTCATATGATAGTCTATTCTCTTGTATTATTCAATGGTTGGATAGAAAAAAATTTCCCCTCCTAAGCTACTAAATCAAAAATATGAGCATTTTACAGCAGTGCGTACAACACACTCAAATGTACTACTATTGAGAGGGCCATCAAACCCGCTCCTGCTGATTCTTTTTTTCTAATGTCTCTTTTTGTTACACCTATCTTCTCAGAGTATCTAAATAGCAAGAAGCCTATAACAAAAAAACCTACCCATATAAACCAACTATCCTGATAAGTATGTAAAATAACAGGAGACATATCAATCTTTTCAAACATTTTTTAAATCCATATTTTTAATATAAACAGAAAAATACTCTCTGTTTTTTCATAGTAGCTTATAAAGTACTCTTTCTTTTCCCTCGAATATTAGCACACACCATCTTTAATTGTCAAGACAATCAAGCCGATAAAATCTCCCAATCAAAGATAGATTCACAACTAGGTTTTATGTTCTACTTTGAATAATTGATATTCTCATATCTATTTATTTTCAATTATTTTAGCTATTTTTTTCAAACCTTCGAGTACATCTTTTTGATTGGTATGCGTAAAATTAAACCGTATTTCATCTGAAAATTCTTTATCCAGATAAAATTGATTTGCTGGAACAAAAACTACATTCTCTTGCATACACTTCTGTACTAATTTAAATGTATCTATACCCTCGATACTTCCATATATAAACATACCACCCTTAGGAAGAGTAAACTTGAATGTTGGCAAATACTTCTCTAATGCTGAGGCAAAAAAGTACATTTTTTCTCTGTACTTTTCTCTTAACATTTGAAGATGCTTTTTATATCTTGTTTTCTCACTAAGGTAATTATTTAAAGTGTGTTGTGCGATGGAACAACTATGTAAATCTATAGTCTCTTTTATCTTTATAAGCTCTCTCAGTATTTCTTTATCTGCTCTTACCCACCCCAAACGTAAACTAGGTGCAAGGGTTTTTGAAAATGAGCCTAAATGAAAACTATTTTTAGGAATCATCGAGCTTATACTTTGAGATTTTGTACTAAAATAGAGTTCATTATAGGGTGCATCTTCTATGATATAACCGCCCATATTGAGAATAGTCGATGCAATCTCTTCTCTTTTAACTTGAGAATACAATGAACCCATAGGATTTTGAAAATCTGGAATGAGATATGCTAGTTTTATCTGTTCATACTCTTTTTTAAATGGACTTAGTTCAATACCATCTGCAGACAAAGCTACATCTTTCATCGTCAAATCATTCATTTTGAAAATATTTACAGCACCCAAATAAGATGGCTGTTCTATAACTATTTTTCTGTTCTTAAAATAATTAGCAAGTATATAGAGTGCTTGTTGTGAACCTGTTGTTATAAGAATATTATCTGCATCGGTTGGAAAGCCATCATCATTATAAAAATCAGCAA
>JALSUU010000247.1 GCA_027071075.1 Sulfurimonas sp.
TCTTTGAGCATACTATTTAAAAGCTCATATTTTAGATTTTTATCTTTTGTATGATGCAACTTCTTTTGCAAAAAGATTATCTCTTTTTTCAATCTTTTAAGCTCATAAATGTAGAGTTTCAAAGCAGTAGCAGAGTTAAGAGTTGCTGTAGTTTGAGAAAATAATGGCTCTTCAACACTAGAGAATGTAGCACCCTTAATAGGCAAAGAAGAGAATAAACTTACTTTATCTTCTACATGCTTTGTAAACTTTTTTCCTGTGCTAGTGATATAGGACTTCATATCACTCTTCACATCGACACTTATTCTATTTGAAAGATCAGAAAGTGAATCTTGCAAACTTTTCTTTTTGCTCTCTCCATACCCAACACCTGTTATTGTAACTGCTTGTGTTATTGATGCAAATAGTAGTGGTAGTAATATTTTTGTTTTCATGTTCTCACTCACTCTCTTGTAGTATTTTTTGGAACTCTTCTTTGTTTGGTAAAATGGTTAAATATTGACTTGCATAGATTTGACTGTTATCTTCTGGTAGAGTCATTTTCACAAGTGCATCACTTTTATCTTTACAGAGAATTATCCCTACTGTTGGATTCTCATTTTCAAGTTTTTCATATCTATCAAAATAATTCACATACATCATCATTTGACCTATATCTTGATGTTTGAGCTTACCGATTTTCAAATCTATCACAACAAAAGATTTCAATATACGATTGTAAAAAACCAAATCAACTGCAAAATGCTCTTCATCTATGGTAACTCTTTTTTGACGAGCTACAAATGTAAAGCCCTTACCAAGTTCTAGTAAAAAATGTTCCAACTTATCTATAAGTTTCTGTTCAAGTTCACTCTCACTATAACTATTTTCTACAGGTAAACCAACGAACTCCAGAATGTAAGGGTCTTTTATCATATCTGACACAGATTCAATAATTTGCCCTTTTAAAGATAACTCTTTTACTTTTGATCTCTCTCGACTAAGTTGCAATCTTTCAAACAGTCCACTATCAAATTGTCTTCTCATCTCTCGTAATGTCCAAGAGTTTTCAACTGCTTCTATTTCGTAAAAGCTTCTCTCCTCTTGATTTGACACTCTTGATAAAAAGATATAGTGCGACCAGCTTAATTTGAATTTCCGAGACGCTGTCTCCGATTTTGAAAAAGCTATATAAAACTTTCTCATATTTTCTAAATTATCTACAGAGTAGCCCTTACCAAATTCTTGAGTAAGCTCTAAAGACAAATTTTTCAAGAGTGCTTTACCATATTTAGCACGATCCTCTCCCTCTTGTTCCTCTTCCACTATCCTTTTGCCTATCTGCCAATAAGTTTGAGTCATCGTTGTGTTTATGGTGCTATATACTCTGTTTTTAGCATTTTGGAGGAGTTCTTTTATTTCGTTGTAAAAAATAGATTGGGTTTGTAAGTTCGTTGTTATAAGCATACTAACTCTTTTCTATGTTTCTTTTTAAACTCTTTTGAAAAATATCTCACATCATTTGTATAAATTTCATTGAAAAATTTATCTTCAAATTGTAATAAATCAAATCTTATCTTATTTCTAACCTGAGTTCGACAACAATTAAAGC
>JALSUU010000248.1 GCA_027071075.1 Sulfurimonas sp.
CAGAGTCTTATCTCTTTGATGCAAAAATATTAGCACATATTGAAGATGAAGAGGAGATAGAAGAGTTCGCACTTTTAAGTATAGATGGAGTTATCTTCCCTAGTGCGTTTGTGAAGATAAGTTCTTAAATGAACTTATCTCTTTAAAAAATATACTTTAAGTTTATACCTATTGATGAAAAGTCCATATCCGCATAATTATGCCCCGTATCAGCATGGTCATAGTAACTCATTGAAGAAGTTTTATATTTTACATCAACAGCAAAACTATTAGAAATTTGATAATTCACACCAGCACCATAATCAAATCCATAATAATTATTAAATATCGATTCACTAGAGTTATAAATGCTTTGCGTATTCACACCAATAAGTCCATAAAGAGCTAAACCCTTAACTGCTTCCCAACCCACATTCAAATCAAAACCTAAACCAAGCACTTGCTCAGAATTGAGTTTTCCAAAAATCAGATCAAAATCAAATCCCATATAAAGACTATTATCCATGTAGACATCTGAACCTATTCCAAGATTATAACCCAGAGTTGTCTCCCCTGAATACTCAAGCTGTGCAACACCAGCTTCCATATAACCAGCATTAGCAACTGATCCTAATGTTAAAAGTGCTGTAAGTAGTAATTTTTTCATATCTTTTATCCTTTTAAATTAAAATAAATTTATTGAGTTATAAGGAAAATAGTTTTCTTTTTCTTTACACTCAATTCTTCTTACTAAAGAGACTCTATGCAACGAACATGACTAATTGGCGAAGTAGGTAATGCAAATCCATCTGAAGCATTTTTCATCTTCACCCAAATAATATAGTCTTGAAACTGTTCTACATCTCCAGCATACTTCTCTGAAGTCCAATATTGAAAATCACTCATATTGTTAAAGAGATCATAATAGTTTGTAGAGATATCAACTAACTCATCTTTTGTAGGGAGTCTAAAGTTTGAGTATCCAGCCAAAGAGAGATTTTCACAGTATAACTTTGCACTGTTATAATCTGTAACATAGGAATAGCTACTTGAGCTATCTTCCCAAACTCTATCACCTATTTGCTGAATTTCATCTCCTTCTGCTACACTATTCTCAGACGAAGTTGAAGAGTTACTTGAAGTATTTGTTGACATATTATAACCTATTACACAACTACCATTTCCTGTTCCAACACTTTTTGATCTACACTCACCAGCCTTATTCTCTCGCCCATAATCACTACATGAGTTACTTGTATTTTTTGCATACTCAATAAGTTTTGTAGTAGTTACATATTGATTATTTGAAAATGACTTAAAAGCACTGTCACAACCACTTGCAGTGACATAATTATAAATCCCTAATGCAGTATATGCAGTTACATTCTGAACACTCTTCTGCTTATCTTCACTACCACAACCAGTCAGTAGTACCATGCTCGATAACAATCCAAAAATAATATCTCTTTTATTCATCTAACTGTTCCTTATTTTGAACTCAACCACTATGGACTAGAAGTCCATAGGTTGCATAGGGACTAAAAGTCCCATCATCCTTGTGTTACTCTAAAATTATTGGACTTGTATCTTGATTGGATGGATTACGAT
>JALSUU010000249.1 GCA_027071075.1 Sulfurimonas sp.
CAAAATTTGCTTACTCTCAAGCAGTGCAGGGCATAGCTCCAAATACTCAAGAAAATATAACAGATCCAACATTTTTTGCCTACACGCGAATAGACCCAAAAGAGCTTGGAAGTCTCTACCTCTATGGGGATTATGATAGCGATGCGTATGAGATAACAACTCGACTCTATTATGATGACTATAAAGATATCTATGAAGTGTATGAAACGGAGGAGTATCTCTCTCATGCGCCATTAGTTACTTTTGATGATGCAAGGATTGGAGCTACTTTTAAGGTAGTTAGAGAGAGTGAGAGACATAAGGCTAGTTTTGCTTTAGTCGCAGAAGAGAATGCGCATAAAAGATTAGGTGGGGATCTTGATACTCTTGCCATAAAGCTAAGAAGTTTTAACGCTGCACTTGGAGACACCTACTCTTTGAGTGACTCTTTTTTTCTCGAGGGTGCTCTCTCTTATGCTTATATGAAAGCTTTAGAGTCAGCCGAAGATAGTGCAAAAAATCCGCCAGAAGATAAAAAGTCATTTGATGGTTTAGTGAAACTAAAGTACAAAACAAAAACTACTCAGAGTTATCTCTCACTTGCTAAAAAGAGTCGTATGCCTCAGATGTATGAGATGTTTACCTACTTTCCTTGGGAAGTCTCAAACCCAAATCTCAAAGCAGAACAGAGTTTACAATATACGGTTGGGTATCAAAAAAAGTTGGCATATCAAAGTGAGATAGCTTTAGATCTTTACTACTATGATATTAAGGACTTAATCGTGTTAGATGATGCAATGTATATCAATCGTGAAAGTGCCATAAATTATGGAGGGGAACTTAAAGCAAAAAGTAGTTACTTTTACAAACAGAACTTGAGTTTTTCCTACGCGTATACACACAGTGAAGATAGTGAGAAGCATCCTTTAGAGTTAATTCCTGAGCATAAGGTGAGGGTGGAAGATAGAGTTACATTTTCTAAGGAGTATAAAGCTTTTGTGGCTTATAGTTTTGTAGGCTCTCGTCAGACGCAAAACTCGGCTACTTATACAAGTGAGTTAGAAAAACTTGCAGAGTATCATCTTCTTGATGCACAACTCGCTTACACTCCCACAAAGAGTATAAACCTTAGAGCTGGAGTGAAAAACATTTTAGATGCATTTTATGAAAGAGTGTATGGATATCCAAGTGAGGGGAGATCTTTTTATATCTCTTTAGAGGTGAAGATTTAGTGAAAAGCTTGAGTATTAAAAAACTTTTTGCACTTTTAGTAGTTGCTATCGCTCTAGTATTTATTCTCTTTAGTTCTTTGAGCTATAAGGAGATAAGGGAGAGTCGCACAGAACTCTTAAAAGAAAAAGTACGCAATCAAGCACTCTATGTAAGTAAAAAGATAACAGAGTTAAATGATGAGGTAGCGTATGAGTACAATAAATACTCAGATGATTTAAGGAAGTCACAAAAAATTGCTCAGGAGTACTTTTCTGAGAATGGCTTTGATGCACCACTAGAAGTTTTACAAAAAAAGCTCAATGATCAAAAAAAAGATTTTGAGTATGATATATTTTTGATAAACAAAGATTTTATCATCGATAGGA
>JALSUU010000250.1 GCA_027071075.1 Sulfurimonas sp.
TCAATTGCAAATGAGAACTGCTCTACTTCTGTTCTAATCCTCTCAAATATATCAATGGCACTGTATCGGTTGATATTTTTAAGTACTACACAAAACTCTTCACCACCAAAACGCGCGACTATATCTCTGTGGCTTGTGGAGGTTCTGAGGATTTCAGAGAGTGATACAATCACTTTATCTCCTATATCATGTCCATAGGTGTCGTTTACTTTTTTAAAATGGTCAATATCTATCATAGCGACAGCAAACTTTTCACCATTCTCCCTGATTTCCTCTTCATACTCACTCATAGTTTCAAAAAAGTAGCGACGGTTATAGAGTCCTGTAAGGTAGTCACGGTTTGCATGATTGGTTACTATTTGGATGTTTTCTAAGGCTTCTATTGTGTTGTTAATGCGACAAGAGAACTCCTCTTTAGAAAAAGGTTTTGTGATGAAGTCATTTGCTCCTGTTTTTAAAAAGAGTGCATTGACTTCATTGTCTTTGTTTGAAGAGACTGCTAAGACACCTATAGAGTTTTTATCATGCGTTTTACGAATCTGATAAGTTAACTCTAAACCATCCATCACAGGCATGTGATAATCTGTAAGCACCAATGTAATAGAATGGTTGGTATTCAAAATACCAAGTGCCTCTTCTCCATGTGCAACGGTGATAACTTTAAAAAACATATTTTGGAGAAGATTTTGCATCTGTTTTCTAAATACCATAGAGTCGTCAACAACGAGAACCGTATGGTTTTGGTTTTTTTGGAGTCTTTTTATTGTGTGGATGATATAATTGATATCATTCATTCCACCCTTATTTACATAGTCGATGATATTCTTTTTAAGTATCTTTTGGCGAAACTCTTTATCTATGTTCGCACTCAAAACGATAGCGCGGTTCCCTTTTGAAAGTGCATAATCCACTATCTCCCCATTTGGAGCATCAGGAAGATTTATATCGAGTAGGGTTATAAAGTATTTGTATGTTTTTAAAAAAAGTTTTGCTTCTGAAAATGAGTAAGCTATATCTACTGTACACTCTAGTGTGCTTTCTATCTTTTTAGAGATAAGTTTTGCAAGTGTTTTGTTATCTTCTACTATTAAAATTTTTGTGCTCATTTTTACTCCAGAAAATTGATAAGGGCATCTCTAAAGCGATTTTACACTAATTTAGCTAAGTTTTTATTGTGAAGTGATACTATTCATTTATGAATTACTTAAGTGTTACTATTGACAAACTCACTCATCACAAAAATGTGTTTTTAACAGGTGGTGCAGGGGTTGGAAAAACTACTATTACTAGAGAGATTATAGAGGCTTTTGAGAGCGATGCAAAAAAAGTTGCTAAACTTGGATCAACGGGAATGGCAGCAACACTCATAGGTGGGCAAACGCTTCATAGCTTTTTTGACTTAGGTATAGCTTCTGATGCAGAGGAGTTAGAGAAAAATGGCAAGTTTGAGATAAAAAAGAAGATAAAAAAACTTATAGCTTCTATGTCACTTATAGTGATAGATGAAATATCTATGGTGAGTGATTCGCTTTTTGATATGATTTCTCTTCGCTTGAATCAAGCAGA
>JALSUU010000251.1 GCA_027071075.1 Sulfurimonas sp.
GTCACTGCCATTAAGTTAAGGAATAAAAACCTAAAAAATAGGTAAAAAATCCACTTAAGAAAACATCAATTAAATCCCTGTTTTTAGTGGTTTAAAAGCATTAAATGAGTATAATATATTTATATATTAAGGGTTGGTTATGTTAAAAAAAACTACTGAAATTTCGGGAGTTTTTAAAGACAGAAAAAGAGAAGAAGATTTTGTGTATAAGCATAAAATTGGAATAAACTCTTTTACAAGGGTAAGAAAGCTAGGGTTTGATAGAATTATGACTATGATGATAAAAAAAAGCAGTAAATCTTTACAGAACAGTATCAATGACACCCAATTAGATTTGGGTGAAGATGTTACTGTGACCAATAGTGCCTATACCCAAGCCAGAGCAAAACTAAACTATACAGCATTTGAAGAGTTCGCTCAGATGGCTCGTGATATCTTTTATAAAGATGATGAGTATGAAACATATCATGGGTTTAGAATACTCGCTATAGATGGCTCTGTCACAACACTACCAAATACTGATGATGTAAAAAAAGAGTTTAATCCTATGAAGGTGAAATGCCAGATTAAAGAGTTTGCAAAAGATGTATCTCAAGCAAGAGTATCTTGTCTCTATGATGTTCTTAACAATATTGCCATAGATGCCTCTATTAGCAACAAGAACAATAGTGCAGAGAATGACCTTATAGCTTACGATGAGAGGACTTTAGCAGTAGAACACTTACAATATGCTACTCAAGATGATTTAACTCTTATGGATAGAGGATATCCTTCATTTGAGCTATTTGCAGCAGCATATAATAATACAAATATTCTTTGTCGACTGAGAAGAAATGTTTTTTCTAAAGCTAAGTTCTTGTTTGATGCACATAGTGAGAAAAAAGATGTAATCCTTGAGATAAATGCACCTAAATATTTAAAAGAGACACTTAGAAGTGAGAATATACCAACTAAAATGAAGATACGATTTGTACAGGTTATTTTAGATAATGGTACTGTAGAAGTGTTAGCTACCAATGTACTTGATAATGAGAGATTAAAAACTTCACAATTTAAAGAGTTGTATGCCTTAAGATGGGGCATTGAAACATATTTCGATCTCATTAAAAATAGACTCTCTTTAGAAAACTTTACTGGACTTACAGCCCTTGCAGTGAAACAAGACTTCTTTGCAACAGTGTTTTTAACAAACTATGAATCAATCCTAACCTATGATATCAATGAGGATTTAAAAGAGAGTACTAAAGAGAATAAATATGTTCAAAAAGTTAACAAAGCTGTATCTTTCAATCTTATCAAACATAAAGTATTTGATCTGCTCTACTTAGATGAACCAATAGAAGAGATGCTCGAACAGATGGAGAAGTTGTTTTTAACCAACACCATAGTGATACGACCAAATCGAAAATCTAAACCACGACTAGATAAAGATAGTCAGAAATCAACCATAGCTACAAACTCTATAAATCATCTGAAAAGGAAGAAGAAAAATGTTGGAAATTAGTCAGATGAAAGTCCGTATAATAGGTGCTTCTGAGCTTAACTTAATGCCGTTG
>JALSUU010000252.1 GCA_027071075.1 Sulfurimonas sp.
ATTATAATGTTTTAGAGAGTATGGAAAAAGAGTGTAAAGAACGAGAAAAGAAAAGAGCAACTGCTCAAAAGAGTGGGAAGGATGGGGCTAAGGTTGAGGGGAAAGGGAAAAAACTTAAGAAGAAAAAAGTAAAGTGTTTTTGCCCTGGAGACCATGACAAAGGTGGACGAGATGAGTATGATAGACAACTGAAAAATCAGCAAGATGGTATCAATGGTATGTCTGCTGATGACTATATTGCAAAAAGACAGGCATATAAAAAATCAGGTAAAGATATATGTGATGATGGGAATATTACTGAAGACACTAGAAAAAGAGATGGTCAAATTACTGAAGATGCTAGAGATGATCGAATAAGACAACAAGAAAATAAATATTCTGAAGAATTTGTGGACAAAGGCTATAGTGAAAAAGATGCTGAAAGATTAGCCACTAAAAAAGCGACTAAAGAAGTTGGCGGTACAAGAGTTGAAGGTTATCTTAATGATGATGGGAGTATTCACAAATATAAAAAACCTATAAATATAGGTGGTCAAGACGCCCTGCATAATCAAGATATGATAGTCGGTGGTGAAGATATAATTGATGGTGTTATTGATGAAGTATCTGGACTTATGGAGTTTGATAATAAAGATTTCGGGACATCAGATGTAAATAGAGGAATAGGAAGACAATGGGATAGCAGAGCAAAAGATATAGATAAACAAGCCTGTGCTGCTAGAAAAAATGGTGAGGGTGACAAAAAACTAGATGTAGAACTAAGAGCCTGTGGTAAGAAAGAAGCTAAAAAGATGAACTGTCCTAAAAAGAAAAGTAAAATATATGTTAAAAAAGTATAAGGAAAAAAAATGAGAAAATATAATGTTGATGAAGGTTTTGAATATTTTTTAGAAAAATTTGTAGAACCACACGACTGCATAAACATAGATGAAGATGTTATAAAAAAGTATGAGAGTAAACTACCTGTTAAGCTGTTTGAATATTGGAGAGAAATAGGTTGGTGTGGATTTGGAGATGGTTTAATATGGATGGTTAATCCTAAAGATTATGAGGATATCTTAGCCCAAAGACTTATGAGCACTCCATTTGAAGATAGAAATGATTTAAGTGTTATCGCTAGAAATGCCTTTGGTGAGTTATATGTATGGGCTAAGGGTAAAGGTGAAGTATTAGCTATTAGACCAAGCACTAATGTTATAAATTACTTTTCGCCAACAGATAGAGAAAATCTATCTGAAGAAAAAGAAAATAAAAAAATGAGAAGTTTTTGGGCTTTTCAGCAGAAAAAAAACTTAGATTTTAAAGACAGCAGTCGCAACCCTTTATTTGATAGATGTTTAGAAAAGTTTGGGCAACTAAAAAGTAATGAAATGTATGGTTTTAAGCAACACTTATCTATAGGTGGAGATAGAGAACTTGAAAACATGGAGATACTTAAACTTGATGTTTACCATAGTATCGCAGCACAACTAGATAAGCCAGATACTTCAATGGGAATGTCTGGACTTTTATAAAAGAGATTAAATGTTAAATGAAAATTTAAGTG
>JALSUU010000253.1 GCA_027071075.1 Sulfurimonas sp.
TTTTAGGTGTGGAGCATTTAGAGTTTTATGAAGAGAAGTTTGACACTATCTTTTGTCTTGGAGTTTTGTATCATAGAAGTGACCCCGTTGCTATGCTTAAATCTCTTTACAAAGGTTTAGAGAAAAAGGGTGAAGTGATTTTAGATACTTTTTACATTGATGGTGAAGAGGAGATGGCGTTATGTCCAGAGTCTAGCTACTCTAAAATTCCAAATATTTACTTTGTTCCGACTATTAAAGCACTGAAAAACTGGTCTCTTCGTGCAGGATTTTCTGCGTTTGAGGTGCTTGAAACTTCTGTAACAGATGCAGGTGAGCAGAGAAAAACAGAGTGGATAGAGGGACAGTCGCTTGAAGACTTTTTAGATAAAGAGGATAAAACAAAAACAGTTGAGGGCTATCCTGCTCCACAGCGTGTTTATGTAAGATTAATTAAGGACAAAAAATAATGGCAAAAACAAAAGAAGAAGATTTAGAATTAGATGATTATAGAGATGAAACAGAGCAAGTATTGGTACGAACACATGAGCGTATAAATAAAAATCTTTGTGGTGAAATAGTAAAAATAGAGTTAGGGTATGTTGAGGTAAGGCTTACAACTATTGCTGAGATGCTTGCTGATGATATTGGGCTTATTCATGGTGGCTTTATATTTGGTGCGGCAGATTATGCGGCAATGCTTGCTGTCAATGAAAAAAATGTTGTTTTAGTAGCAAGTGATTGTCAATTCCTTTCTCCTGTAAAACTGCATGATGAGGTCAATGTTATTGCAAGAGTTCGTCAAAAAGAGGGTCGTAAACGCAATGTTTATGTAGAAGCTTTTGTACTTGACATTAAAGTTTTTGAAGGGGAGTTTAAAACAGTCATTACAGAAAAACATGTGCTTAAACTTCATCTTCTTGATGATGAAGAGAAGGCAAGTGGAACGCCTAAAGAGAAAGAATAGAAGTTGATATTTTTTCAAGATGGATTTGAAAAAAGAATACTCTATAACACTGCAAAAAGTCGTGACTTTTATTCCTAAAGGGCATCAGGCTTATGCACAAAATATCCTTGTGCATAATCTACACCAATCTCTTTGAGCGTGTCAAGTATCTCTTTGTTTTCTGTAAACTCTGCAATCGTTTTAAGTCCCATAACATGACCGATTTCATTTATGGACTTTACCATGGCATAGGAAACTTTATCTTTTACTATCTCTTTTGTAAAAACACCATCTATTTTCAAGTAAGCGACTGGCATTGTTTTGAGATATTCATAAGAAGAGAGTCCTGTTCCAAAATCATCAAGTGAAAAAGAGTAGCCTCTTTTTTGAAGATTTGCTATAAGTATGCGCATATTTTTTAAAAACTTTATTGCCATTGTTTCAGTTATTTCAAAAATAATCTGAGCAGGATTTACTTTGTACTTCTTTTCAAGTTCTATAATAAAGTTTGAAAAATCAGGTGTTGACATTGTTTGTCCTGAAAGGTTGATGGAGTAGTGTGTATCTTTTTGTATATTTTGAAAAGCAGTTGTTATGACCCATTTATCTATTTTATACATT
>JALSUU010000254.1 GCA_027071075.1 Sulfurimonas sp.
CCATAATGCACAATCCTCGTTGTTCAAAATCACGAGAAGCACTAAAAATACTTGAAGAGAATGGTATAAACGCAGAGATAGTCAAGTACCTTGAAACACCATTGACAAAAGAAGAGATAAAAGAGCTACTGAAAATGTTAGGGTTAAACGCAAGAGATTTGATGCGTACAAAAGAGGAGATTTACAAAGAGTTAAATCTTAAAGATGTAGAAGATGAAGAGAAGCTCATTGAAGCGATGGCTGAGCATCCAAGACTTATAGAACGCCCAATAGTCATACAAGATTCAAAAGCTGTTATAGGTCGTCCAGCCTCAAAGATTGTTGATTTTTTAAACGCTTAACTGCTCAATACTCACTCCATTATCTTTTAAAAACTTCGAGATAATTTCAGAGTGAGTATGCTCATAGGGTGTTTTATAAACAATGCGTTTAATACCACTTGCTATAAGATTTTTACTACATTCACTACACGGCTCAAGGGTCACATAAATAGTCGCATCTTCTATGCTTATGCCTTTTCTTGCTGCCCAGATAATGGCATTCATCTCTGCATGAATCTCGTAAGTTTTTGACCATTCATGATGCTCTGAAGTATATTCTCCATCCCAATAATCACAACAGTTTACATACCCTGGAGGCGTTCCATTGTATCCTGTACTTAAAATGCGTCCATCTTTTACAATGACTGCTCCTACCTGCTTCGAGACACACTTCGACGCAGAGGCAATTTCTGTTGCTATTTTTATAAATATTTGATCACTTACCATATTTTTTACTTAGGCATTCTGATAATACGAATATCTGCATTATTTCGTAAGCGTGCAAAATACTCAGTGAGAACTTCTTCTCTCTTTTTAGACATAATTGCATTGATAATCTGAGGCTTAATACTCTCTAAATCTATATTTTTTGCCATTTTTACAGAGTTTACATAAAAGCTCATAAAGCCACCCTGTCCATTTGGAACCACAGGAGTAAAGGTAGCTATTTTCGTTTTACTGAGTAGTGATGCCAACTTTGGAGAGATATGGTTATACTTTAGAACTTGTTTATGTGAGGTGATAGAAGGAGAATAAAACATAAGATTATGCACTTTAGTCTCTAACTCTTCTCTACTTTTTGATGTATAAATAATCACATTAAAAGAGCTAGGGTGTTCAAACTCTTTTTTATGAAGTTTAAAATATTCTGCTATTTCATCATCAGTCGGTTCAGAGAGAGAACTCATAGCAATTGCCTGAAAAAGTTTCTCATGCAGTAGTTGCTCTTTTATCTTTTTTTGAAGTGCATCCGAACTCAAACCATTACTATTTCGTACAGCATCGTAAAATTCAGCTACACTCAGATGGTTTCTCTGTGCCAGTTGCCTAATGTCAGCATACACTTCATCGCTTGTAATAGTGATATTTCTCTTTTTTATCTCTAATGCTTCAAGCTTTTTACGAATGAGCAATTTAGAAACTTGTTTCGCATCTAAATGTGTTTGAGCCATTGTCTTTTCTATATCCAAAAGCGTTATTGCCTTC
>JALSUU010000255.1 GCA_027071075.1 Sulfurimonas sp.
CTATTGGGATATAGAGATGAAAGTAGTCCCTATGAGTAAAGAGCATGATTTTTTGTTTCAACCCCATAAAGCTGTGGAGTTGTGTGATGAGAACACCATCGGAGTTTTGGGGATTTTAGGCACAACTTACACAGGAGAATATCAAAATATCAAACTCCTTGATGCCTTGATGGAGCAGTATAATAAACAAACAGGCTATAATATCCCTATCCATGTAGATGCAGCAAGTGGTGGGTTTATTGCTCCTTTTATTGAACCTGAACTAGAGTGGGATTTTCGCTTAAAATGGGTCAAATCTATTAATGTTTCTGGACACAAGTTTGGTCTTGTTGCTCCGGGTGTGGGTTGGGCTTTATGGAAAGATTGGTCGCTACTCCCCCAAGAGCTTATCTTTCATGTATACTATCTTGGTGGAGATATGCCGACCTTTGCACTTAATTTTTCTCGCCCCGGTTCACAAGTAATCGCACAATACTATAATTTTATCCGTTTAGGTTCAGAAGGCTATAGAAAAGTACACCAAGCATGTTTAGATGTAAGCTTTTTTATTCAAAATGAGTTAGAAGAAACAGGTATCTTTGAGACAATTATTAGCGATATACGTATGCCTCTTCTCGCATTTCGACTCAAAGGTAAACACTTTTTTAGTGTCTATCAAATCTCTGACAAGCTTCGTTACCATGGTTGGCAAGTCCCGGCTTATACACTTGCCGAGAACTGTGAAGATGTCTCTATACTTAGAATTGTTGTCAAAGAAGGGTTTGATTATGACCTTGCGACTCTTTTGATTAAACATCTCCATGAAGCAGTGCAAACATTAGAAAAAGAGGAGCATAAAAGACTTCCATCAGGGGTTGGTACTAAGGTTTGTTAAAGTACAAAAATATTAATTTTTCACCATATCTTGTTTTTGAAGAAATTCTTGAAACTTTGTTGTAATCTCTTCAGATTGGATAAGTCCTTCGATAAATATTGTACCATCAAGGACAAGTGTAGGGTCTTTTATTACTCCTTTTTCTATCGCTTTTTGGGAGGAGTATTCATAAGTAAATTGTACTCGAAGAGAGAGGTGTTTAATAGCACAACTTAAGCGTTTTGAGAATTTAGCACTCAGCACTTTATCCCCATATAAAACCGCTTGAAAAAGTGGATAGTTGATTTTATTGGCATTTAAAATCTCACAATTTTGCATTATATGGCATGTTTCACTCATATTCTTCCTTTAAACAATAATACTCTTATTGTCATCCCTATTATATTCACATTGCAAAGTTGTATGTTCTATATTAAAATTGTTATGTAGTTTTTGCTCCAAAACTTCAAGTACTTTATTTGATTTGGAGAGTGAAATATCATCTTTAAAGTCAAGATGTGCTTCAAAATGAATGCGATGGTCATCTAAACGCCATATATGAATATGATGCACACCTTTTATACTGTTTTCCTTTTTTATGAGTGCGACAACTTTTTCTACATCTATCTCTTTTGGAGTAAACTGCATCAATATAGCACTGCTCTCTCTTAC
>JALSUU010000256.1 GCA_027071075.1 Sulfurimonas sp.
CAGATAAAAAATCTTTAAGTTCATGAAATTTTTTATCTGTTAGAACTCTCTGCTTTTGTAGCATAGTTTTAAACTTTACATCACCTTTTGTAGCGTAGGCAGAGGAGTAGCCTCTCTCTTTTTGCGTCTCATGCACAAGTTGTGAAATCTTAGTTGCTAAGATAACAGAGTTTTGTAGTTTTATAAGACTCATACTTTTGTTATATTGGGTTGTGACAAGACTTGTAAGCATTATGATAAAAAGGAGAATAAAAATGAAGATAGGGAGAAAAAGGCGGGTGTATTTATGAATTTTATGACTCATCTTGATACCCTTCTTGTAGTTTTATGCAGTTTCTTCCTGACTCTTTCGCTGCATAGAGTGCTTTATCACTTTTGATAATAAGTGCATCTATATCTGTATCAACTGCATTTTCATAAGTTGCAATACCTATACTTGCTGTAACTCGAATACTCTTTTGATTTCCAAGTTGTAGTTCCTCTTTTTCTATGGCACTTCTAATTTTCTCTGCTATGCTTAAAGCCCCTTTTATAGTAGTGTTTGGAAGTAAAATAACAAACTCTTCTCCACCAAAACGAATAACTATGTCACACTCTCTTGTGTTTCTCATCAAAACTTTTGCGGTGAGTTGTAAAACATCATCTCCTACTAAGTGTCCATAGGTGTCGTTAATCTTTTTAAAATGATCTAAATCTATCATAAGTAGAGAAAGTGTTTGATTGTCTCTTTTTGCAAGATTAAAGAGTGTTTTAGAGATTTCATTGAAGTATCGACGGTTATAAAGGTTTGTCATTGGGTCTCTATTTGCGAGTTCAATAAGCGCTTTTGTTTTCTCCTCTACAAGTTGTTCTAAATGATGTTCATACTCTAAGTTTTTTCTAAAACTATGAAGAATATCTACAGTTTTGTTAATGGTGTTATGTAACTCTTTGACATTGATAGGTTTTATAATATAACCATCAACAGTATACTTGATAGACTCAAGAAGATAATCAGCATCTTTGTAAGCAGTTAGAATAATAATGGCAATATGTAGATTCTCTTCTCGTATATGTTTTATCATCTCTAAACCACTCATATTTGGCATATTGATGTCAGTAACTATAAGATCAAAATCTCCTTCGTGGTATTTTTTCAGACCATCTGCACCATCATTTGCAAGTGTAATATCATCAAAAAAGTTACTCATTAAATCTGCTATAGCTTTTTGTGCATCTTGATTATCTTCAACAAGAAGAACCTTAAATGACTTTGTGAGTTCTGAGAGTTTTTGTGTACCTTGCATTGGAGAATATCCTTGTAAAATAATAAATAATTTTCATTAACTTTTATTATACAGATTATTTGTTTATTTAAACTTGAATATTAAGATATATTTTTATATTTTGGCACTTAAGTTCTAAACGGTATAATACATGTAATATTTTAATATAGATTTCTTGCATAAGGCAAATATTTTGAGCGTACAACCCTTTACCCATCTACATTTACACACAGAGTATTCTCTCCTCGATGGAGCAAATAAATTAACAAACCTTGTCTCTCGTGTAAAAGAGCTTGGCATGACTTCTGTGGCTATGACCGATCATGGAAATATGTTTGGTGCTATTGACTTTTATAAGCAGATGACTGCGGCTGGTATTAAGCCTATTATTGGGATGGAGGGGTATATTCATAATGGTGAAGAGTTAAACGATAAGAGTACAAAACAGCGTTTTCATATCTGTTTGTATGCAAAAAATAGAAAAGGCTATGAAAACCTTATGTATCTCTCTTCACAAGCTTTTATTCACGGTATGTACTATTTCCCTCGCATCAATAAAAAAGAGTTACGCGAACATAGTGAGGGGCTTATCTGTACCAGTGCTTGTCTGCAAGGGGAAGTGAGTTGGCATCTTAACTTAGCAAATGAGAGAAATGTAAAAAATGGTGCCTTAGGGTATGATGGTGCAATTGAGGTCGCAAGAGAGTATCAGGAGATATTTGGGGATGATTTTTATCTTGAGCTTATGCGTCATGGTATTGGGGATCAGCTTTTTATAGATGAGCAGATACTTAAAATCTCTCGTGAGACAGGCATCAAAGTTGTTGCTACAAATGACACACACTACACTTACCCTAATGATGCACAGTATCATGAGGCATTTATGTGTATTGGGATGAATAAACTCTATGATGATCCAAATCGTATGCGTCACTCTGTACATGAGTTCTATCTGAAGTCTCCTGAGCAGATGGCACTCATCTTTGCTGATATTCCTGAAGCTTTAGAGCATACGCAAGAGATAGTAAACAAGTGTGAGGAGTTTGTGCCTATTGTTAAGACACCAACACCTCCAAACTTTAAGTTTACAAAAGAGTATGCAAAAGCAGATGGGCTTGATATTAACCATGAAGATGATCCTCCTCTTCCCTCAGATGCAAGTGAAGAAGATAAAAAGAAACATATGCTTGCAGCTGATAAGAATGATGCAGAGTATTTTATCTATAAGTGTAAAGAGGGACTTGAAAATCGTCTCAAAATTGTGCCAGAGGAGCGGCATCAAGAGTATAGAGAACGCTTAGAGTATGAGATGGATATCATCAACTCTATGAAGTTCCCTGGTTATATGATGATTGTTTGGGATTTTGTTATCGCTGCAAAAAGAATGGGTATAGCTGTTGGTCCCGGTCGTGGATCTGCTGCTGGAAGTTTAGTTGCCTACTCACTAGATATTACTGACATTGACCCTATGAAGTATGATCTTCTTTTTGAGCGTTTTTTAAATCCTGAGCGTGTAAGTATGCCCGATATCGATATGGACTTTATGCAGGCGCGTCGTGGAGAGGTTATCGACTATGTTGTAGAGAAGTATGGTCGGAATCAAGTAGCCCAAATCATCACCTTTGGTTCACTCCTAGCAAAAGGGGTTATCCGTGATGTTGCCCGTGTTTTAGATATGCCACTCTCTCAAGCCGATAAGATGGCAAAACTCATTCCTGATGAACTTGGAATTACGCTTAACGGTAAGATGAAAGGTGGAGAGTTTAGAGAGGGTGCTTTTCAAAAAGAGCCGAAAATTCAAGAGCTTATAAATGAAGATGCAAATGCTGCAAGAGTGTGGGAGTTTGCTAAAAAGCTTGAAGGTCTGAAGAGAAACTCAGGGATTCATGCTGCGGGTGTAGTTATCTCAAATGAAGAGCTTTGGAAAAAGACGCCTATCTATAAGCCAAGTGGTGAGACAACATTTGTAACGCAGTACTCACTGAACTATATGGAAGATATTGACCTTATTAAGTTTGACTTTCTTGGTCTCAAAACACTTGATGTTATTCAAAATGCTGTAAAACTGATAAAACGCCGTTATGATGTAGATGTAAACTGGGATACCATAGATGTTGATGATGCAAAGGTGTATGAGGTTATTCAAACAGGTGAGACTGTGGGAATGTTCCAGATAGAGTCCTCTGGTATGCAGGACTTGAACCGTCGTCTGCGACCTGATAATTTTGAAGACCTTATTGCGGTCTTGGCACTCTATCGACCGGGACCTATGGAGTCGGGAATGCTTGATGACTTCATCGAGCGGAAGCATGGGCGTAAAAAAGTATTTTACCCTTTTGAAGAGGTAAGTTTTGACCTGCTAAAAGATACACTTGGACCAACCTATGGAATGATTGTTTATCAAGAGCAGGTTATGCAAATCGTGCAGATTATCGGTGGTATGAGTCTTGGTGGTGCAGATATTGTCCGTCGTGCTATGGGTAAGAAAAAAGTTGAGGAGATGGAAAAGTATAACCGACTCTTCTCAGAGGGTGCGCAAAAGCTTGGACTCGACTATAAACTTGCATCAGCTCTTTTTGATTTGATTGAAAAGTTTGCTGGGTATGGTTTTAACAAGTCTCACTCAGCAGCCTATGCAATGGTTACTTTCCAAACAGCATGGCTCAAGACCTACTATCCAAATGAGTTTATGGCAGCACTTTTAACAAGTGATAAAGATAACACGGAAAAAGTTGTTCGCTACATTGATGAAGTGAAAAGAATGGGTATAGAACTTGGACCGCCTGATATCTGTGACTCACAGTTAGAGTTTTCGGCTATCACTAAAGATGAAAAAGATATCGTTCTTTTTGGTCTGGGTGGTATAAAGGGAGTAGGTGAGGCAGCCATTCACTCTATGCTTAAAGAGCGCGAGGAGAATGGAGACTACAGTTCTTGGCAAGATTTTGTAAATAGAATCGAGCCAAGTAAGGTAAATAAGCGCGTGATAGAAGCTATCATAAAATCAGGTGGTTTTGATAGATATGGCTACTCACGAAAAGCTCTACTTGATCAGATAGAGCTTATAGTAGAGACTGCGAAAAAAGCGAGTGAAGCGAAGAAAAATGCAGTAGGAAGTCTCTTTGGGGATGATGAAGAGATAACTACGGTTGAGCTACATCTCAACAATAAAGAGGAGTATGAACTCAAAGAGATTTTAGAGTTTGAAAAAGATACCCTCGGGTTTTATGTAAGTGGTCACCCTATGGATGATTTTAGAGAAGAGTTAGGGGAGTTAAGTTATACACTCTCTTCAGAACTAGAGAGTGTAAAAGATGGCTCTCAAGCGATATTTATAGGAAAAGTGGAAGATGTTGTTACTAAGATAAGTAAAAAAGGAAATCAGTTTGGAATTGTAAACTTGATGGACTTTCATGGAAATATGGAAATAATGCTCTTCTCAGATAAGTTAGAAAAATTGAGTGAAATGAATCAAGAGGAGCCTATCGCTTTTAAAGGGCGTATCACACATACTGACTTTGGTCCGAGAATTAGCATCAGTAGGATTATGACACTTAAAGAGGCAAAAAAAGAGACAAGAAAAGTAAAAAAAGAGGTACAAGAAGCTCCTCCTGAGCCGATAAATCTCTCCGTTCGCTTAGATAATCAGAGTGAAATACTTGAGCAACTCTATAACTACATACGACAAAACCCGGGAAATCGTCCATTGAGTATAACTATCGTCTCAAAACTACAAAATGTTGTGATAGAGTCCGCAATAAGAGTAGACTCTAAGCTTTTAACTGTTTTAGATGGTAATGAATTTATAGATATTGTAGGAGTATAGATGAAAAGTAAGATTTTAGTTTTTATACAGTTTTTTGTTATATTTTTGATGGTTTTACCTTTTGGTGCTCCAACGAATTATTTTGTCTTAGGTGTGAGTGTTACAGCTCTAGGACTTCTTATAGGTGTAGCAGCACTCTGGGCAAATAAGTTGGGCAATTTTAATATAGTTCCTGATATAAAAGAGGAGTGTATTTTAATCACGAGCGGTATATATGCCTATATAAGACACCCTATGTATGCTTCAGTTTTACTCTCTATGTTAGGTGTGATGATTCTGTATTTTAGCCCTTATGAGTTAGTGCTTTTTATGGTTTTACTTGTAAATATGCTTACTAAAATGCTTTATGAAGAGAAACTTTGGCACTGTGAGGG
>JALSUU010000257.1 GCA_027071075.1 Sulfurimonas sp.
TCTTTTAGTGGTGGGAGTGGGATTTTTAATTTCTTCATATCATTGGCATATATATGATATACAGTGCTTCCAGATACAAGCTTCATTATTTGTTTTTTATGACTTCTAATAAAATAACTCAAATAGCTATTAAGAATATCATTTGACCTAATAATTAAAATATCTCCACCTAAAATTACACCTTCTTTATTTAAGGCACTCGCAGTAGCCAAGCCGTTAGGTGTGACATCTGATGTCGGCATAAGAGTATCATTGACTTTACTATACATCATATTTATAGTGCTGTTAGTTTTAGATTTTATTGTTCTAATAATCTCATTATATGTAGTGAATAATTCTCCATATCTTATACACTCAACACCATCTTCTGAAATATCTTTTTTTGATATACCTTTACCTTTTGAAAAAGTTGCTATATCTCCAAGTTCAATAGCTTCCCACTCAACAGGAATAACACCTATTTCAGTATCTTTATACCCCTCTTTTAACTCAGTCATTTTTCAACTCTTTACTTTTAAAACTATTTTGGTTATAATTATCCTCTAAATTACCTGCTCGTTCAGGAAGCCCACTATTTTTAGTGGGAGTAAAATCTAACAATACTCCAAGCTTATCTTTAAGTTGGGCAAAATCATTTGCATTTATTTTACCAAGATTATCGTGAATTCTTTTTGTATCAAAAAGTCGCATCTGTGATAAGATGGCACAATTATCTCTATTTTTCACCTTAAAATGAAAATAAAACTTACTTTTCTTTATATTTGTTGTCAATGGAATCCCATAAAACAGATTAGCACTAAACTTTTTATAGACTAAAACAGGTCTTAAAAAATCATCACCTTTTCCATTTTGTTCAAATCCAATATTTTCACCTAAATATATCCAATATATTTCTCTTTGTTTAATAAAAAATTTTTGATTATTATTTGAAATACCCTTTTTAACCTCATTCCATTCATCAAACTCTTTCATCCTAAAACCCTAAGCTTTTCAAATAAGTATTTAACTTACTATCTATCTCTTGCTCTTTTGCTTCTAACTCTGTTATATCTTCCAGAGTAGCTTTAATATCAATAATAATTTCTTCATCACTTGTATCAATGTATCGTGAAATATTTAAGTTGTAATCGTTCTCTTTTATCTCACTCATATCAACAACTCTCATAAACTTATCTATATCAGCAAGTCCATCATAACTATCTACAATTTTACTTATGTTCTCGTGGGTCAGAGTGTTTTGGTTTTTGCCATCTTTGTATTCACTTGAAGCATCTATAAACACCACTTTGTTTTTAAGGTTTTTAGATTTACTCTTGTTTATGATTATGATTGAAGCAGGAATACCCGTGTTGTAAAACAGTTTTTCAGGAAGTCCAACAATAGCTTCTATAATGTCATCTTGAAGTAAGCCCTCTCTGATTTTCCCCTCAGTTCCACCACGAAACAATATCCCGTGAGGTAGTACTACACCCATACGACCATCATTTTTAAGAACACTTACCATATGCTGAACAAATGCTAAATCTCCATAGCCTCGTGGTGGTATGCCATACTTAAAACGACCATACTCATCGGAGACAACACTGTTATATTTTGGTGCTATCTCTTTACCGTTATCATCTTGCTTTATATCTATCTCAGCAGGAGCCCACCACTTCTTTAAGCTAAATGGTGGATTAGCAATTACACGGTCATAAGTCATAAGCTCACTATGTTCTAAGTGCTTTGGAGAAGATAAAGTATCTCCCTTTCTTATATCACTATCTTTGAAATTATGAACAATCATATTTATCTTACAAATAGCCCAAGTTCCAAGGTTTTTCTCTTGACCATAAAGCGAAGCATCTACAAACTTACCAACAGTTCCACCATTGGCTTTAATATAGTTAGCACTCTGTATAAGCATACCACCACTTCCACAAGTAGGGTCATAGACACTATTTCCAGCTTCTGGCTTAATAAGACTTACTACAAGCTTCACTACCTCTTTTGGTGTATAGAACTCTCCACCTTTTTTGCCACCATCATCAGCAAACTCACGGATTAAATACTCATAGGCACTTCCAAGAATATCTGGATTGTCTAAATGTTCATTAGCAAGAGAGTATTTATTGAAGTGTTGAAGTAGTCGTGCTAAAAGTTCATCAGGAAGTTTCTCAGTATCTCCAAAATGAACAGCAGTCATAACGCCTTCAAGTTGTGAGTTATGCTCTTCTATTAGTGAAAAGGCTTTATCAAGAGCTTGACCAATGTTTTCGGTCTTTTTAGTTAGCTCAGACCAATAGGCTTTTTGTGGAATAAAAAATTGATGGTAGTCTTCATCTTCAAGGGCTTCTTCTAAGCTTACACCATCTTCACTAACAGCAATATTTGCCTCTTCTATGAATTGGTCGTTAGCTCTCTTTAAGAAGAGTAAGCCAAAGATATAGTTTTTGAAATCACTACTGTCAATATGCCCTCTCATTAAATCAGCACTATCCCAAAGCCATCGTTCAAGTGTTTCAAGTGTAAGTTTGTTCATATATGTAAGTCCTATAAAATAGTTTTATAAGATTATATAGTAATAAAGATATAGTCTGATTAATTTACCAATTATTGATAAATTATTTATTAAATACTTCTAGTGTTTTATAACTATAGGAGTGATAAACTCTTTGGGTTGCACCCTATTTATGGTACTTAATTTGAAATATTACACATTTGCTTTGTGTAATGTTGAATAGTAATAATATAAATGTTTTTTACTCTCATCACTCTATTTATAATACGAATAGATACCTATTTCTACTTTTTTAAATGGCATTGATTATCTCCTCAAATTTGTTACACAATTTGTGTAATTTTCATAAGTAATATATGTAATTAGATTTGTATTATAATCAATGGTTGAGAGGTATTAATAGGTGTATCTCCCCTATTTTGGGGAGGTTAGAAGGAATGTGCTTTATAAGCCTATAATAGGGAGGATTCCTCAAGGGTTTTCAATTCTCCTCGGGGTCACCACTTCATACAGTTTATAACCACCTATTTTACGATACTTCAAACTTTAAGTTTTCTCTAGGTCACATTTTTTATTAATTTTCTCTTATAAGATGAGCATTACCACTTACTCTACATATTTTTTTTGTGCCATCTGTATCAAGATAGGTTTGCACCACTGTATCGTTTGCATCTTCTACAAGTATATCACCACTGAGCATAGTGATATAGGTATCAATAGCATCTTGTGTAATAGGTGTTATACAGTTTACATTAACAGCTATTTGCTCTTGAGTATTAGAAGTGTTTACATCATTATTATGATGATCTTTACTACATGAAGTAAAGATCAAGAGAGCTAAAAAAGTTCCAGTGATTATGAGTATTGATTTATTCATCTTTATTTTCCTTATTCTACTCTAAGTCTATTTGCACTTAGAGGTGTGGTTGCAACAATATAAGTTTTTGAACCAATTTTTTGTATTACAATTTGATTTCCTGCATCATAGGGTGTTGTAGGAGAAAATGTATCAAATGTTTCTATAACTGTTCCATCACTATTGATTTTTTCAAAGCTGCTTACTGTTGTTCCATCTATTTTTGTTCTCACAATAGCTCGAAAAAATACTCCATCTATTGGTTCTCCATCTACAATGGTCTCTATATATCCAGCTTTGATGACTGTTTTTGCACCAGGTATTTTAGAAACAACTTTTGTTGTTTTAAGACCATTTTGTACTGTATATTCTGCAGTTCCATCTGCTTTTGTTACCACAGAGATAGTGTTATCACTATTTTTCAAGGTAGTGATAATCTCAATATTACCCTCAGTATCTTTAGTCATATGAGTTGTTGCTCCTATAACTTCTGATGTTGCCTCTGTCGTTTTACCATTTACGGTAATTTTTTGTGTTGCTTCTCCAGTGAGTGTTGCTATGACTTCTGCTCTTACATTTGCATCATCATAGAGAGTATGTACACCTTCGGGTGTCATTGCAACTTTTGAGCCATTAAGGTCTGAAGTCGCTTTTACAACTTTTTCACCAACAACCATCTCTTGTGCTACACTTCCATCTTTATTTTCAACTCTTTTGACAACTATCTCAAAATCTTTCGTTTTTATTGTATCTGAATAGGTCGTACTTGTATTTGTCTCATTTATATCTGTAGAGATTACCTCTTCTTGCGCATTTCCACTCTCTATAGAAAGCACTCGCAGATGAAATGTTTGACTACTTGTTAAGCTATTCTCACCATGTTCATCACTGACACTGACTGTTACATTTGTATCTCCATAAGCACCACTAAGTGATTTTAGTGTTAAGATATTAGCGCTTAATGTAGCAGAGTCTATGATATCACTTGTTCCAATGCTTGCAGAATATGTTAAATTTATATCATCACTATCACTTGCATTTAAAGTAATATGTTTATCTGTAAAATTATTATAATAAATTCTATCAGCTAAAGGCTCTAATTGAGGTGCATCATTCACAGGAGTAACATTAAGAGTAAAAGTTTGACTTCTGCTTGTTGTTCCATCATCAACTGTGAGCGTAATATTTGCACTGCCGTTTGCATTTGGTGCTGCTGCTATAGTAAAGTTTAAAGTTTGTGAATATGCAGCTTGATTAAGCGGGTTAATCCAGTTTGGAGTGAGCCTTACAAGAGTGTTGTTATCTGAAACAACGCCAATTGTAAGTGCATCTCCATCAACATCACTGACATTCATATCTACACTAAAGCTTGAAGCATCTTCTAAGATAGTTATATCTGGAAGTTGTGTATCTATGCTTGGTGCATCATTGACTGCTGTTACATCGACATCAAAGTGTTGTGTAGCTGTTTGTCCATTTGCTGTTGCATTTACTTCTATATTTACAACGCCACTTGCATTTGGTAGTTGTGTTACTATAAGATGACCATTCACTATAGATACTTTTACTATAGATGGATTAGATGAGCTTGCTGTGTATGTGATTGGATTATTTTCCACATCATATGCACTGAGTATAATATTGGATTGACTTGCATCTTCTAATCTTGCTATATTTGCAAGAGCATCTAATGTTGGTGCATCATCTACTGCTGTAACATCAAGTTCAAATGATTTGGAATCACTTAAAAACCCATCACTAACACTATAGTTTATTTGCACTACACCGTTTGCATTTGCTACGGATGTAAGAGTAAGGCTTGCTCCATTGACATTTACTGTTGCTATGTTTGGATTACTAGAGCTTGCTGAGTATGTAAGTGTATTAGAGTCTATATCTGTAGCATTCAGTTGTATTGTATAGTTTCCAAAGTCTTCTAGTTTACTTTGGTTGGCTATTGTGCTGAGAACTGGTGCATCGTTTACATTGTTTACCGTGACTGTAAAGTTGTGAGCAACATTGCTAATACCATCAGTAAGGGTTAGGTTTATATCATGCACGCCTACATCATTGTTTGTTGGGGT
>JALSUU010000258.1 GCA_027071075.1 Sulfurimonas sp.
AAGGATTTATTATGGGTTTTAGAATTAATACAAATGTCGGTGCGATGAATGCGTGGCGTAATGCTACAATGAATAATGTTCAACTTGATAAAAGTTTAAATTCACTCTCTTCAGGGTTAAGAATTAATAAAGCTGCTGATGATGCTGCTGGTCTCGCTATTGCTGATAAACTTTCAGCACAATCTCAGGGTCTTGGTCAAGCGATTAATAATGCAAATGATGGTATTGGTCTTATTCAAACTGCTGATGGTGCTTTGGAAGAGTATACAAATATCTTAAAAAGGGTTCGTGTGCTTGCAACACAAGCATCGAATGATACGCAAGATACTAAATCTCGTTCACACATCCAAAAAGAGGTTACTGCACTTTTACAAGAGGCAAGTGATATCGCTGGAACAACAAAATTTAATGGTGTAAAAGTCTTAGATGGTACTGCTGGTACAGATACAAGTGGTGGGTTTGTTTTCCATGTTGGTGCGTATGCAAATGAGACACAAACTGCTAAAATTGCTACAAATACTGTAAGAGCGATTACTGGTACTGCTTTAGCAACTATTAAAACATTGACTGCTACAAATGCAGAGTCTGCTATTAAAACTATGGACACGGCACTTGATAACATCAATACAAAAAGAGCACTATTAGGTGCGGCGCAAAATAAACTTGAATCAACTGTAAGAAATATTTCAGTTACTCAGGTAAATGTTACTGCTGCTGAATCTCAAATTCGTGATGTTGATTTTGCTGCTGAGTCTGCAAACTTTGCAAAACATAATATTTTAGCACAATCTGGTTCATACGCTATGAGTCAAGCTAACGCTGTGCAACAAAATGTGTTGAGACTTTTACAATAGTAAAAGGCGTTAAAACAGTCTCTTGAGACTGTGAACACATTTCTTTAGAAAATGTGCTTCGTCTACTTCAGTAGATGAGTAAGGAGCGTTAGCTCTTGCACATTTCTTTATTGATTTCGTAAAAAACTTTCTAATCTCTTTTCGTATGTTTCACATATACTCAACATCTCTTCTTGTAACATTCTGTCAAAATTTTCTATATGTTTGGAAATCTCGTGTAATTTTTGTGTATTAAAAAAATCAAAAATTATTGGAATACTATAACTGAAGAAGTAGTCATAAATATTTACCAAGGTACTGTTTTCCCGAGTAGGTTCTACTAGTATCTCAAGGATAAGGCTTATTAGATTGTGTAAATAGAGTTCTTTTTGAAGGATTAAAGGAGTTCTTTGGTACTTTAGAAGTGTGGCTTTTACTTTTTTTGCAAATGCTAAACGCTTATGAAAAGATTGTATATCTTCTGGAGAGAGTTTTTTTGTCGCATAGATATCTAAGAGCTGGACTAACTCTTTATGGAGTTCTTTTTTATCTAATCTTTGAGAAAGAGAGAGCTCTTGTGCATGTATGGGAAGTGTATTTTGTATATAAGCTCCATCACTAAGATTATAAATCTTTTGTGTCTCGTTTTTGAGTACCTTTATAGCACTGTGAAGTGCTTGTAGGGAGGAGTAAAAAAGTGGATTTGTATAGACCTCTCTTTTAAAGTTTCCTTTTACTGGAAAAAAATCACCACGAAAAGATATACTATTATGGAGTACATCTAACTTTTTTTTATCATATTTAGCATTAGTGATTTCATGTGAGGCAGAATGAGAATTTCCTGCATCATCAAGGGCTAAGTCAAGACCAAGGGTATAGATATCTTTAAAGTTAAGTAAAATTGCTTGAAAAACGGATGTTGAGCCAACACAAGGACCAGTAAAGGAGTCAAAACCATCATGATAATTTGTACCTAACTCTTCCATTATATAAACATTCTCTTTTGAAAATTTTTCTAATACATCCTGTGGGGTAAAGCTTCCAGCAAGTAAGATGCTATTTTGCAAATACCCTTTTGTTTGAAAGCCTGATAGATGTTTTTTTGAAATTTCAAAGCCATCAAGATGTGTCACAATATCTGCTTCTATATCCAGCTCAGAGAGTTTATTTAAAACAGCAGAAACAGCTAAAATAGTAAAGTATTGATGATTCTCTTTCAGCCATTGTATATTTTGCATAAATGATGGACCTGCTGCTACTATAAGTAGTGGTTTATCAGAGATAAAAGAGCGTGTAAACTGTGTAGAGAAGTCGATAAATTTATACTTTTGAGAGATATATGTTAGTTGTCTTGTATACTTTTGTAAAAGTGTTTTATAAGGAAATGATGAAAAAGTTTGTGATGCAAGTGCATTTTTAATCAGTTTTATTTTTTCATCATTATGTGCAGTAAAGTAGAGATATTTAAGGTATTTATTTCTAAAGAAGCTATTAGAGAGAAATTGTTTAAAAATTTCTGAAAATGTTTCTTTATTTTCACCTATAGAGAATGTGATTTGTGCATCAATCTCATAATAAGGAGTAGTAAAAAGGGAGAGTCTAAAGAGTTCCACATCATCTTCAATAAGAAAATACTCAAGTGCATCTATCTTTTTATCTGTTGGGAGTAGATGTAAACCTAATCCTAAACCGATAAATATAAACTTTTCTATTGAAATCATCTGAGGGTTTGTAGGAATATTATTTAAATAATAACTCATAATGGGGTAAATACCCTCTAACCCTTTTAGTTTATCATCAAAATCATCTTTATGAAGTTCATAATCTTTAAACATTGCAAAACCATCAAAAATAAAAGAGCTTTTAGAGTAATTTACTAAATCACTTAATTCTTTAGAAAATTGGGTACTATCTCGTGCATATAAAAAGTTTTGACTCTCTATCTCTTGCACATCAAAATACCCATTTATATATTCTAAGCTGTATTTTTCTTTTTTTCTTTGTTTCTCAATATCTTTTTCAAAAGTTTCAATTTTTTGAAAAATGTGTGGATGATTACTCTCTAGGAAATCCCTGTTGTTTGTGAAATATTCAACTGCCTTTTTTTCAATATCTTGCACTTATTTCTCCTCTTGTAAAACTTGTTCAAGAGCATCTTTATAGTAGGAAATTAAAATAAGAAGATTGTTTTTTAAAAGTTTATCAACTGTTTGAAAGTCATGCAATGTACTATTGGTATTTTGGAAATAGTTATAGATAAAGTTTAAAATATAGTAAAGATAACTATCTAAAACTCTTGCAAGTTCATATTTATAAAGTGCTTTGTTTCGTGTAATTATTATATTGATCTCTTGTGCATATTGTTTTGCATCACTGTTTTGTATTTGATGCTCTTGTAGTGTTTTTGTGAGTTCTTTTGCATAATCAAATTTTTTATGAAGTGACTCTTTATCAGTTTGTTTGAGTTTTTTCTCAGAGTATGATAGAAGTAGCTCTTTTATTTGAGAAAAGCTATTTTCGGGGATTGGTATTAGTGTTGTCATCTCTTCTGGTTTTAGAGGTGTTGCTGTGTTGAATTTAGCCCCATTACTGAGATTATAAACATTTTGAAACTCTTTTTTTAATTTTGGAAAATATCGATTTATGATACTGATGGAACTGTAAAAATGAGGAGTAGTATAGACTCTCTCTTTGATATTTCCCTCAATTTCAAATAAATCATCTTTATATGAGAGTGTCTCTTTTTTAGAAAAAACATCTTCTAGTGCTAACTTTTTTGTATCTTGGTGTATTTCGGTATGATCAACTCCCGTGATACTATCAACTGCCAGATCTAAGCCTAAAAGATATATATTTTTTACCTGCAAAACTAGGAGGAGCATATAGCTTAAAGAACCTATACACGGGGCTGAGATATTGAGAGCATCTGCTTTATAGTTTGAACCAGCCTCGTAGATAAATATCTGTTCTTTAGGAAACTTTTCAAAAAGTTTTTTAGGCGAAGAAGCAGCAAAACAGAGTAAGCTCTCATCTAAAAAAGAGATATCTTTTAATTTTTCAAAAGATAATATACTTGTATCAAAAGGATCTAGGTGTACAACAATATGTGGTTTTATATCATGGAGTTCTAAAAACTCTAATGCAGAGGATACCGCTACAAAAATAAAATTATTTCTATTTTTTTGAAGAAATGATATATTGTTTTGTAAAGAGGGACCACTTGCAAGAAGTAAAAAAGCTTTCTCTTGAAAAGTTGTATTTAAAAAACTACACTCTTTTAAAAGAATGCTATACCCTTCTGCTACTCTTTGTAACGGAGAGATACTTATCTTCATATAGTCATGAAAAAGAAATTTTAAGTCTGATTGCGTTGAAATGGCGATGTAAAATTTGTTTACTTTATCATCTGAATGACTGAGGAGCTGAAAGTATTTAATGTAATGATTGTAAAAATGAGATTTTTGTAAAAACTGTTCACTCGTTTTTGAAAACTCAGTATCATCTTCAAATATGGAGAAAAAGAGTTCTGCATCTTGTGCAAGTTTTTTGTAGTTTGTACAAAAAAGTGAGAGTCGAAAAAGTTCAAGATCATCTTCAACAATGAGATAAACTTCCGCAGATATATCGCTTGCCATAGCACTAATATGTAGACCCAGCCCAACCCCAAAAAAGATATATTTATCAAGGGATTGGAGTTGTGTGGTTTCTTTTTTTTCTGTTTCATGTAAAATATCTGCTACATAAGAAGCGTAAAACTCTAATGGAGATGCATCTCTGCGTTTTGTGTAGAGTGCAACTTGTTCTTTAGTGTAGGATTGTCTAAAAAAGCCCTCAAAGCAGTTATTTAGAGTTGAATACTCAAGTGTTTTGAGAGCTTCTTTTGTATGGTGTGTTGTCTGTTTATTGTAAAGATACTTTTGTGTACTTTTCTCTAATACATCAAAATTATCGTTTTCATAAACAAGTTCATATTTTTCAATGTAATGTCCATTGGAGATAGCTGCATCATACTCAGAAAGTTTTATAAATAGTTCAGGGTGATTGTTTTGTAGGTACTCAATATTATCATTGAAATTTTTTGTGATGATTGTATTTATATCTTGCATCTTATCCCTTCAAGTGAGTCTCGAGCTTTAGCGTTATCTCTTCTACGCTATTTAAAATGTTTTGATAGATAAAATTTACTTTATCTGTGAGATTTATCTCTTGTGTGTTGTAAAGGTCAAATAGATAACTATAGATAAAGTGTGCATAGTTTTCTATAATCATACTGAGTAATTCACAAGGCTTTTGTTGACATAAGCAAATTGTGTTCTCTAAATCTACAAGTTGTGCTAAAAGTTCCTCATGTGTAGTAATTTTGACTGTTTTAAAATCTGCAATTATTTGAACTACTTCTGTTGTATAGACTATCATCTCTTCTAAAGAGTTATACTCCTCTTTTTGGAGTCTATCTTGCGATGCAAGAGAAAAGGTGTTTAAAAGATTGGCTTTTTCTATGTTAGGGAGTTGCACTTCCTGTGGTTTTAGAGGCAGGGTGTTTTGAAAGTAGGCACCCTCATTGAGATTGTAGATATCTTGTTGCTTCTCTTTAAATCCTG
>JALSUU010000259.1 GCA_027071075.1 Sulfurimonas sp.
GCTTACTAAAGAGTAATGTGCATAGAAGTTATATATATTTGCAGAGCGCATCATAGCTACGTTTGACTCTTTTAGCTCTTTGGTGTTGTCCAATACTCTTTCAATAAAATCTATCTCTGCTTGGATGAGCATTCCACTTGAGCGTTGTGATGCAAAGTTATATACATTTGCTTCACTAAGAAACACTTCTTTATGGTACTGAGTTATAGTCTCTAGCATACTTCTTTGCTCTTCTAATACATTCATATTTAATACGTCAGAGTATTGTTTTCCATATCAGAGATACTAATAGTAGGTTCTTTAAGCTGCTTTTGGATACTGATATGGTTAAACAGGTTCATTCTATCTATATTTTTAATGCTCTCTTTCCCACCTAAAAGGTGTGATAGTTTATAACCATACATCTCATCTTTTTCTACTTTTCCAAACTTCTTTAGACATCTGGCGAAGAGGGGTTTACTGCTGGCATCGTCTTCTTCTAAAGACCTAGGACTTTGTACTCCTAATAGTCTATTCATAACAAAGTTTTCATCTTCTTTGTTGAGTTTTTCTCTATCAGCGTCCGCGCTAAAAAATATCATATTTAGTAGGGGGTATATCTTTATTATTCTCCCCTTAGTGCTTTCCCATATATAAAGTTTTCCAAAAGCACTTCTAAATATCACATATAAATCTTTTCTATTCTCATAAGGTGTACCTTTGAGATACTCTAGTACTATTTCTGTATACTCATCAGGGTCTGTAAGCCAAAAGAGACCATCTAAAAATGAGGAAAATCCATGTGTTTCCCAGTAGTACATCAGCTCTTTAGGGAGTATATCTTTATACTTTTCTATACTCTCTTGAGGAACCTCGTATCTTCTATCGGGTGTTCCTATTCTATTTTTAAATTTTGTTCTAAAGAACTCTATATCTACTACTCTTCCCTTATCATCTTTTTTTAATTCTGCCATACTCTCTCCTATTTATTTTTTCTTACAACGTTTAAGTTCTGCATTCATTTTTTCTTTACCTTTGCCATCTTTTTTAGCCTTACAAGCCTCATTGTCTAGCTCGGCTACTCTACTTAAACCATCATCATTTGTCCCATTTCCCCACTGTGAGCCTATGGAAGAGTTTATACCCTTATCTCCAAAGCCTGTAATCATATCCTTACCTGCAGCAACCATATCAGGGTTGTGAAGGGCTGCTAGAGTTTTCATCTCTTTGGCTGCATCTCCTGCTGGGTCTTTAGATTTATTTTTTTTATATTTTGGAATAAGTTCATCTTCTTCATATTCTTTCCTAGCTTTTTTAGCCTCACTAGCATTTCGTTTAGGTCTATTTTTTAGTGCACTGTTAGTTGTTGCTTTTCCATCTTTACATGCTATACCATCAAATGCTTCTCTACCTTTTATGTAATCATCAGCACTCATAGCGTTTAAACCATCTTGTTGGTTTTTTAACTGTTTATCATACTCTTTAGTATCATGTTTATCTTGTTTTTTCTTAAAACACTTAAC
>JALSUU010000260.1 GCA_027071075.1 Sulfurimonas sp.
ATATTATCATGAACCTCTTTATGCGGTGCAGCCATTTTAGAGTAACTTGGACACTTCCCAAATTTCTCTTTTCCAATACCTTCACTATACCATTTACCAAGTCGACATTCACTCTCTGTTGCAAAATGATCTTTTGCCTCCCCTGTAAACACTGTTTTGTATCCACCCGCTTTAAAAAGAAGGTGATCTAACTTGCTTAGTACCATAAATACAGAATATGTAATATCTTTGTTCTCCATAGAGATGACCTCTGCATTTTGGGAAAGAAGATTCATTTTTTCTTGAAAGACAAGCATCTGTTCATTTGAATGGTTTGAGAGCTTTTCCATAGATTGCGAATGTTCATGTACTTCTTGCGTATTTTGCTTGAGCGAAGAGACAGAAATCTCTACTTCACTTGTAGCCTTTTGTGTACGCTCTGCTAGTTTACGAACCTCATCTGCTACAACAGCAAAACCACGACCATGCTCCCCTGCTCTCGCTGCTTCAATAGCAGCATTGAGTGCTAACAGATTTGTTTGATCAGAAATATCTTTAATGAGAGTAATCACATTTGTAATACTATCAACATTTGTATTAAGTATATTTACTTGCTCGTAAGTGTTTGTAATATGATTTAGTAAAGACTCCATAGTAGCAGAGAGTATTTCTATCTCGTTATTACAAGCTTGGACATGCTCATTGTTTTCAGAGTTTCGTACATCTACACCATCCAATGCCTCTAAATTCACTTCTAAATCAGACTGAATAATATGCATATCTCTATCACATCCTGCTGTTAAACCTTGTGTCAATGACTTAATGAGCTTATTCATCACTTCATTTGATGTAGCATATCTCGCTTCTTTTTGGAGTGTTTCATTTTCATTCTTCAATGCTTCTACTTCTGCTTGTAGTTCTGAAATTTCATTTTTTTGTAATTCTATCTCTTTTTGCAACTTTTTATCATTTGAAAAGAACATTTAAAACCTTTTTGATATTTTACTTAGATACTATTCCAACTTTTATTAATTAAAACTGAAACGAAAAAATTCTATTACTTTTCAGAGACATTTTTTCTAAACTTTATCATTTTAAAGCGTTCCCCTAAAAAATCTGGCAAGATAAGGGTTTTTACCTTTTCAAGTTCTTGCTTATAAATTTTTTCATCTACCTTCTCTTTAAGCATCTCAAGCAGTTCTAAAATACCTGCATCGATAAGTGTTACCATCTGTGTTTTACACTCAATAAACTCTACTCCAGCCTCTGCATAGGCATTTTTGACATGAGAAAAATTTACATCATAGGTAATATCCGACTTAGAAAACAACTCTTCCCTTGGAATAAAATCTTCATTATCTTCAGGAATAAAAAATGGCAGTACCTTATGTTTTGTATAGACTCTCAGTGAAAAATCAGGGCGTGCTTGCATATCTCCATAGTCAAAACTCATAAACTCAAACTTCTCACAGGAATCAGCCATCTCTTGAGCAAACGCTTCATAGCCTATAGCTATCTCACCTCTATCTTTGAAGTACTTTGTAGCCTTTTCTTCTACCCATGCATCATCACTGTCAAACGCAACATTGTGTCTAGTAACACTTGCTGTTTTACCTTTAAAGTACAACTCACAAGGAAAGGCATCAAAAATCTCATTTGCTATAAAAAAGGCATTTTTACACTTGAGTTCACTTAAAGATTTATAGTGTGTTAGGGGAACTACATCTCCAAAACTCTCACTAAAGTACTCTCTTTGTTGTCTCTGAAGGTCATCAAATCGCTCGATGATTACAAAGTCAAAACTACTTAAGAGTTCCGGTCGGAGCGTGTAGAGAAACTCACATACATCTGCTAAAAAGTACCCATGATGCGCACCAATCTCACAAATAGTTGCATCAGGTGCTAAAAAGCCCTCATCCACTAAAGAGATGATATGCTTTGCGATAGTCCCACCAAAGAACTTACTCGTGCTAACAGCCGTGTAAAAATCTCCACTTTTTCCTATGTTTTTATAAGTAGCATAGTAACCATCTTCACCATACAACCACTTACCCATATACTCACTAAACTTCATTTTACTCTCCACTGTTTACATACATCTCATAGAGATTTAAAAGCTCTAGCTGTTTATCTATGGCATAGACTTTCGTATCAAGATTTTGGATTGCTAAAGAGTTCTCTAAAGTATCTAAATCATACTGCGTTTTATACCCAGCCTTAAAAAGCTTTTGTGTATCATCACGCAGTCTTGTATATATATCTATATTTTCATTACTCAAAGCTATCTTTTTATCGTAATTTTTAATATTGTGCATCACCTGTTCAAAAAGTGCTACAAGTTCTCTCTTCTTATCTTCAGAGATAACTTGTGACTTTAAAAAATCAACCCTAGAGGACTCTATATCTCGAAAAACATTTATATCTAAAGGCATAGATACTTTTGCACCATAGTTATAAAAATGGTACTCATTACTAAAAATCCGAAAATTAGGGTCAAACTGTTGATCTGCTTTTGTCCAACTATATCCAGCCGTAAGACTCACACGGGGAAGATACTTCGACCTTGTAACATCTGTATAGTATCGACTTTTCTCTATCTCTGCTTCTTTTTGTTTAAGAACAATATTATGCTTTATAAACTCCTCACTATTTATAAGCTCTAAGTGAGGAATTTTAGCTGTTTTATAATCCAAATCACTTAGAGTATGAAACTGTGTTATCAACTTCTCTTTTGTCGTTTGAATATTGTACAAGGCTTCTATCACTATATTTCTTTGAATAATAGCATTATCTAAAAAGCCTGAATCTAATTGACCATTTAAGTACTGCTCTTTTTTTTGTGCTAAGTTTATCTCAGCATTTTTTATCTGTAGCTCTTGTGCCTCTTCTTTGAGTATAGTCTGCTTAATCTGCATCAAGAGACTAATAGTCTCTTTTATCATCTTTCTTTTAGCCACATCAATACTATAATCAGAGTAGCGTTTACTCGCGTTTGCAAACTTGATGCCATAGTAAATACCCCCACTTTGAAAAATAGGCTGATCCATTCTAATAGCTGCACTTTGATTCGTTAGTTCATCGTTAAATGGCTTGTTTCTTGAGTAAGTATAGCCAAGTTGCAGTGGAGCTATCCATGCATCATGAAGCTTAGAACTCTCCGCTTCATTCTTCTCATAGTCATACCCAAACTGCTCTTTTTTCAAGTCTGATATATAACTATCTAAAGTAGCATTGTTCTCATTTGCAAAGGAAAGAGTACTAAAGGTGAGACATAGCAGTGCTGAGAGCTTTAAAACCTTCATCAATTTCCTCTTTTGTAATCGTTAATGGTGGTAAAAATCTAAGTGTATTTCTTCCCGCTTTAAGAACCATAACACCACTCTCTTTTGCACTTGTCATAATAGCCGAAAGTGTTTGGGCATCTTTAACTCGCAGACCACACATCATACCAATACCCACTTTTTGCGTAAAAAACTCTTTATATTGGGCATAAAAACTATCTAGTGCCTTATTAAACAACAAAGAGGTAATCTCTAAGTCACCACTCTTTTTGAGCTCATCTAAGATAGAAACAACCTCACAAACAGCCGCTGAACTTAAATAGTTTCCTCCAAAAGTAGAACCATGATCTCCAGCAGAGAGAACATTTTTTAACGAGGTCATCACTATTCCTACTGGAACACCACCACCTACACCTTTGGCAAGGGTAATTATCTCAGGTTCTATCTCATACACCTGTGATGCAGTGAACTCACCCGTTCTATAAGCCCCCGTTTGTACTTCATCTATTATAAGTGGTATCTCTTTTTCTTTAAGAAGTTTGGCTAAAGTTTGTACCTTCTCTTTATCTTGAGGTTCAACCCCACCTTCTCCTTGAATAAGCTCTATCATTACAGCCGCAGTATGATCATCTAAAAGTGCTTCTATAGACTCTATATTATCAGCATAGACAAAACCATCAGGAAAAGGACCAAAGTAGTTATGCATAGACTCTTGACCAGTTGCTTTTACAGTAGTAATAGTTCTTCCATGAAAAGAGTGTTGCAGAGTGATAATCTTGTATCTTTTTATCTCTCCATCTCTCTCACCATGTTTTCTTGCGATTTTAATAGCACCCTCATTCGCTTCAGCACCACTGTTTCCAAAGAAACATTGCATATCATATCCACTTGCTTCTACTACCTTTTGAGCAGCTTTTGCTTGAGGTGCGATATGATACAGATTTGAGATATGTGTGATGTTTGCAAGTTGCGTACAGATTGCATCATTTACTCTCTTGTTAGCATGTCCCACACTCACAACACCTATACCTGATGTAAAATCAATATATTTTTTTCCATCCACATCTGTTAAAGTAGCATTCTCTCCACTTACAAACTCAACATCTCCACGCCCATAAGTAGGCAGTACATATTTTTTATCTAACTCTTTTGTATTCATTGTTTTTCCTCGTTTATATTTTTTCTATTGTTACTTTTTCTTCTTGATAGACTGCATTTTTTCCCTCATACGAGTGAACACTTGATGTCAGGTTATTTACACCTGCTGTTCCACTATAGATAAGCACCGTATCTTGCCTTAATGCATCACTTACAAGCACCTCAAGTTCAACACTTCCTACACTCGAAGTTATCCGTATCCTATCTCCTGTAACATAGCCAAGCTCACTAGAAAGATAAACAGACTTTTCTCTTTGAAATTGAGAGTTTAAACTCTTTGGACTTTTTGGAGTTATCAAGTAAAGTTCACTGCTTACTTTTCTCTTTTTATGTCTGTTTTTTGTTAATATGATTTTATTTGCCGAGCGATCTATCTCTGTCTCTTCTAAAAATAGAAATTCATTATCATCTCTGTCAAAACCATCTCTATAGGGTATATTTTCACGACCCTTCACACAAAAAGTTCCATCATCTAAAACTTCTGCAAAACTTTTAAAGTGCTCAAGGTACTCTTCTTCAGGTTTTATCTCTATATCATACGCTTTACAAAGATAAGCACTTAAATCATACTCACTTATTCCAATATCACTCTCTTGAAGTTGTGGCATCTCTAGGAAGGCATGGTGTCCATACGAGGTACGAATATCACTCTTTTGCAAAAATGTTTTTGCTGGAATTACTAAATCCGCCATGGCACTTGTTTCATTCTCATAGAGACCAAAATAGACTACATTCTCTGTTTGTGAGAGTGATTGTTTTACTCTTTGTGAGTTTGGCATTTGTGAGAGAGGATTTGCTCCTTGAATAAAGACCGTTTTAAAGGCATCAAACTCGGTATCAACTTTAGAGACTCGTGCAGATTTTGTCTTAAAAGGCGACACTATCCCCTCTTTAGAGTTTCCAAGATAAGCAACACCAGACCCCTCTTTTCCAAAGAGACCCAAATGCACAGCAATAGCATCAATACTACGCATAATATCAGCACCATCTCTATACTTTTGAATACCTACACCACAAACTATCGCTACTTTTTTATCAACTATCATCTCAAGTATAGTTCCAACCTGCCCTAAACTCACGCCAATATTTTCAAGCATAGACTTGATGCGTACAGTTTGCGTTAGCTCATAGTACTCCTCGGATTCACTCGCATACTCTTGTAAATAATCATCATCACAATAGTTATTTATATGCAAAAAACGCACGATTAACAGAGCTAAATACATATCAGTATGTGGCTTTATCTGTATAAAAAGATCCGCCATTTTTGCTACTTGTGTCTCAACAGGATCTATAACTATAAGTTTTTTACCCTTTAAGAGTGGTAAAAGATGGCTTGAAGTTGTATGCGGATTTCGCCCCCAAATGATAACTACTTCGCTCTTAGCTATCTCAGACATTGGCATATTTTTATTGCTTCCACGCCCTTCAACTATTCCCGCTTCACCCGCACCATCGCAAAGGCTTCCATCTGTCAGTTTTGCACCCATTTGTGCAAAAAAATGATCTGTTACCTCTTGCATCAAAGCAAAGTTTCCACTTCCTCTATAATGTAACAGTTCACTTTTATAGTTTGCATCAATCATCTCTTTGAGTTTAGTAAGAGCTGCATCCAGAGTAATCTCTTCACCCCTGTATCTTGGTGTAGTTATTCTACTCTGTTGTTCATAATGATTGAGATGTGGACATAAAAAACCTTGAGTATGCCCTCCATTTGTTCCTTTTAAAACCCCATCTTTATACGCAACGGAGCAGGCATCAAAACAGTCAAGTGGACATGCTGTAATCTTATTCATCTCTGAGTTCCACTTTTACAAGTTTAGAAAAGAGTTTTGGTGCTTTTATAATAATCTGCGCCTTATATTTTGAAATATTTTTACTATCTGCAATATTTAAAACTCTATCTAATTTATAATTACTCTTTTTGCCATCAATATAAACAGATAAATTATCTCTGTTTTTTAAATCATTTTCATCAAGATATATCGTTAAGATAGCTTTACTTGTATCTACAACTGTGGCTAAAGGCGTTGCCTTATTTACAACCTGTCCTACTTTCACATCTAAAGAGTAGAGAGTAAATCCCTCAGCTTGGAGTACTTTATCACTGAGATTTCTCGTAAGTTGTGCTTTTCTAAATGATAAGTCAGTCATCTGATTATGAAGTGTATCAATCTCTTTTTGTGTCGCTAAAGATGTATTTTCACTTGCTACTAGGTCATAAAATTCTCTATCCTTTTCAACACTCGACTTTATTTTCATCTCTTTGACTCTCTCATAATTCGCTCGTTTTTTTTCTAAAGAGTCTTTGAGATTTGTTAAAATTTTCTCATTTGTATCAAGAATATCTTGCATATATCTAAGTTTTGAATTTATCGCTTTAAGTTCCTCTTTATCAAGCGTAGCATCGATGATAATAAAAGCATCCTTTGAGAGTTTTCTTCCAAGCATATCTTCATTTACACTCAAAATTATTCCACTCACATCTGAACTTATTTTTCTCACCTCGAAAGGTTCCACTCTTGAGTAGTACTCACTGGCATTTAAACTCAATAGAGAAATAAAGAACAGTATAATAATTTTAAATAAGTTCATATTTTCATCTTTCCTTTTATATTATAGTCTAACACTTATATACCTATTTTATCATTTCATTATTAATATTCAAGCAAATTTCATTTGATTTTCGCTATTATGACAAAATATACTATAAAAGGGTAATGAATGTCTGTTTTAGATAATGTAGATGCGGCAACAAACCTCGCAAAAAACAATGAACTCCAACTTTTGGTTTTTAGAATCAGTGATAAAGAGGACTCTGCATACTATGCAATTAATGTCTTTAAAACAAGAGAAGTTGTTGAATCAAAAAACCACTTTTTAACGCAAATACCTTCTGCTCATCCACTGCTTGAAGGAACTATTATGCTCCGTGGTCTACAAATTCCACTCCTTAATCTTCCCTCTTGGTTAGGTACGACCTTAACAAAAGAGGAGATACAAAAATCAAATATCTTAATCTGTGATTTTAATGGTATCATTATTGGTCTAAGAATAATGTCAGCATTCCGTGTTATAAAGAAAAACTGGAATGAAATGCATGCACCTGATAGTTATAGACTTAAAGAAGATGGTGTAGTTATGAATGATACACGCCTTGAAGATGGTAGCCTTTGTTTAATCCTAGATTATGAGAAACTTTTAGCAGATGTAATTCCTCAAGCAATGGTCGATGTTACAACTGCTAAGCATGATTTAGATGGATTAGTAATTCCAGATAAGTTAAAACGAGGTACAGTTTTAATAGCAGAAGATAGTAAAACTGCACAAAGACACCTTATCCAAATTTTCAACAATGCAAATCTTGATATGAAACTCTTTGATAATGGTAAAAAACTTGTTGACTACATAGATGCACTCCAAGAAAAAGCAAGTGAAATTCCTGCAATTATTACAGATATTGAGATGCCAGAGATGTCTGGATTTACCGTTATAAAAACCCTCAAAGCCAATCCAATGACAAAAAATATTCCTATCATTGTAAACTCTTCTATGACTGGTGATAACAACAAGCGTGAAGCAGAAGTTTTAGGAGCAAATGGTTTCATAGATAAAACAAAAAGCCATAATGTTATTCCTCTTATTGTTTCAGTAATGAAATAGATTTTATAACTTAAAAACACTTCAAAATATAGGAACTTTCAGTTCCTATATATTTCTTTTTCCCATCTCTCATTCTTTTTCAATAAATAATTTAACACTGCTATAGAAGTATAAAGTTTAAAGAGTGGTGTAGATTCAAGAAGCATAGTGAGGAAGCACACTAATGTGTGTGACGAGCGTAGCGACGCAGAAGATGCGTCGCTATTTAAACTTTAGATTATTTGAAGAGGGAGATTAGTACACCTGCCGCAACCGCTGAACCAATAACACCTGCAACATTTGGACCCATTGCATGCATTAGAAGCATATTTGTACGGTCATACTCCATACCTACCTTATTAGATACACGCGCTGCCATTGGGACTGCTGAAACTCCAGCTGAACCAATTAATGGATTGATTTTATGACCTGGGAAAAGGTTCATAAACTTCGCCATTAAAACACCTGCTGCAGTACCTACAGAGAATGCAACAATACCAAGAACCATAATAAACATAGTCTCAGGAACTAAAAACTGATCTGCTGCTAGTTTAGAACCAACACCAAGACCTAAGAAAATAGTTGTAATGTTAATTAAAGCATTTTGAAGCGTATCATTCAAACGCTCAACAACACCAGACTCTTTTAAAAAGTTACCAAACATAAATGCACCAATAAGTGGTGTAGACTCTGGTAAAACTAAGATAGCAAGAGTAAGAACCATAATAGGGAAAATAAGTTTCTCTAAACGAGAAACATGACGCAGCGTTGTCATTTTCATCTTACGCTCTGCTTCAGTAGTCAATGCCTTCATAATCGGAGGCTGAATAATTGGAACCATAGCCATATAACTATACGATGCAACCGCAATAGCACCTAAAAGTTCAGGCGCAAGTTTTGTTGCGATAAAGATAGATGTCGGACCATCCGCTCCACCAATAATAGAGATAGCTGATGCTTGTTGAAGTGTAAAATCAACAAAACCTGCTTGATGTAGTGCAACTGCACCAACAAGTGTTCCAAAGATACCAAACTGAGCAGCTCCACCAAGAAGTGCTGTTTTAGGGTTTGAGAGAAGTGGACCAAAGTCAGTCATTGCACCAACACCCATAAAGATGATGATTGGAAACATCTCATTTGAGAGACCCATTTGATAGATAACTCCCAAGAAACCATCAGGACCTGCAATCCCAGCAACTGGGATATTGGCGAGTAGTCCACCAAAAGCAATTGGTAGCAGTAGCAGTGGTTCAAAACCTTTTCTAATTCCTAACCAAAAGAGGAAAAAAGTCACAAGAATCATAATGATACGACCACCAGACTTATGGAAATCACTCATTTTTTCCCCAGTTGCACTTAGCTCATTAGGATTAGGACTAATAAAAGCACTAATACCTGTTGACTCTAAAAAACCACCAATCATTTCCATAAAAGGTTTTGTTTGGTATGTTTCCTCTTTGTGCGCACTATTAGCACCCTCTGAGGAGTGTGCTTCATTTGCACTTAAAGTTGTAAAGCTAAACACCATAAATAGCGCAAGTAATTTTAAAACAATAAATTTCATATGCTTATCCTAATACGGCTACGACTTGACCTTCTACAACCTTATCGTTTGTAGCTACAGTTATAGACTTCACTACTCCACCTTTAGGAGCAACTACATCAATTTCCATTTTCATAGATTCTAAAATCATGATTACATCGCCTTCATTTACACTTTGACCCGGATTTGCTACAATTTTCCAAACATTACCTGGAAGAAGTGCTTTGATTTCTATGTCATTTCCTGAGGCTACTGGTGCTGGAGTAGAAGCTGCCGCTGATTCACCATTTACTGCTGTAACTTGAATATCTGCATCACCCTCTGCTACTTGAACACTAAACTTTTCACCATTTACTACTACTGTATAACTACCACTACCCATTGAATCTCCTTCACAATCTTTTTTCATTTCTGATATTTTTCTTATGCTTAACTCACCCTTACCTTCTAAGAATGCGATACCTTTTTCTTGACATGCAGCTGCAATGAAGATGTTCTCTTCAGTAATCTCTAAATCAACTTTTTTCAGTTCATCTATAGCATGTTGTAAAGATTTTGTTTCATCTGCATCAGCAAGTGATAAAGCAGTTTCAGTTGTAGGCTCTAAACCTAACTTTTCTGAAGCTATTTTTACAATCTCTGGATCTGGAGCAACTGGTGTTTTACCAAAATAACCAAGAACCATTTTTCCATATCCTGGAGCTATGGCTTCCCATGGACCTTGCATAACATTGTTAAGTGCTTGTTGAAAGTAAAACTGTGACACAGGAGTTACAGATGTACCATAACCACCTTTCTCAACTACCTCTTGCATAGCCGCAATAACCTCAGGAAATTTATCCATGATGTCACTATCACGCATCATTTGCGTATTTGCAGTTAATGCACCCCCTGGCATTGGTGAAAATGGAATAATTGGAGAGACCATTGTCGCTTCAGGTGGAACGAAATAATCAGAGAGGCATGATTGAAGCTCTTTTTCATAAGTAAGAATCTTCCCAATCTCTAAACCACCAAGATCAAAGTTCATTCCCTTTGTTGCATGTAACATAGTTAAGATATCGGGTTGAGAAGTTCCACCACTCACAGGAGAAGCTGCCATATCTATACCATCAATACCCGCTTCTAAAGCTGCCATATAAGCAGAAACAGAAACACCAGCAGTCTCATGAGTATGAAGACGAAGATGTGTACCCTCAGGAACTAAACTACGAGCCATTTTAATCGTTTCAAAAACTTTTTGAGGATTTGAAGTACCCGATGCATCTTTAAAACAGATACTATCATGTGGAATACCTGCATCCAAGATATCTCTTAAAGTTTTTTCATAAAACTCTACATTATGAGCACCTTGACATCCTGGTGGTAAATCCATCATAGTAACAACTACTTCATGTTTTAAACCATGATGCGCAATTCTTTCACCTGAGTATTTTAGATTTTCAACATCATTGAGTGCATCAAAATTACGAATAGTTGTTGTTCCGTGTTTCTTGAACATCTTAGCATGAAGATCAATAAGTTCCCTAGAACCTGTATCTAACATAACTGTGTTTACACCACGAGCTAATGTTTGAAGATTTACATCAGGACCAACAATTTTTCTAAATTTATCCATCATTTCAAATGCATCTTCTCGTAGGTAGAAGTATAAAGATTGAAATCTTGCTCCTCCACCAAACTCGTAATGCGTTATTCCAGCAGTTTTCGCAGCTTCAACAGCTGGAAAAAAATCTTTCATAAGTACACGACCACCGAATACTGACTGAAAACCATCTCTAAAAGTTGTATCCATTACATCTATAAACTTTTTAGCCATTCTTACCCTTCTCTATGATGTTTAATTGCTGCAGTAATTGCCGCAATAACTGTTTTATTATCTTGCTGTGGAGCTGCCGATGAAGTTGGCGCTACAGTTGCTTCTGGTTCAGGAAAAAATTTATGAATGATGTATGACATAAGATTCATACTAAATATCATCACGACTAAAAAAAGAAAAACTGTTCCCATTCCTAGTCCCATAAACTTAAACCCTTCTATTACAAGGTTAGTTTCCATTAAATTACCTTTATTCATAATTTGTGGGCTTAGTATAGTGTAAAGATGTTTAAAAAATAATTTTCTCATCCTCTTAATTGGTATTATTTTTGTTATTGTTACTTTTTAGTAATCATTCTTTTTAGAGGTGCTCCTTATATAAAAGAACTAAACAAAATTAAAACTATATTTAGATAAAATACGCTTAAATATTTAACTTCTAGGATATAACTTTGATAATAGCAGGAATGTACGAACAGGATTTTATAGCATATATGATTTTTGGGCTTATTTTAAATTTTGCTTTTTCAATAATGTTTGGTATTTACCTCTCAAACAACATTGGAATGCAAGAGATGATAACTTCAAAAGGAGAAAAAGATCAATCTCTCTTAGTAAAGGTGAGCCTTTTTATTCCTTTTGCAAAAATGCTTATTACACTTTATCGTGTTACTATCTTGCAGCTTTTCTTTTTAAACAAAGGCTACTCACATAAAGAGTTCTGGATTTATATGACACATGATAAGAACAGTAAAGATATCTAAGTGGATGATTTTAAGTTAAAGCTTATTTTGAGTGCCTTGGGGGGAATAGTATTTTCATTTATATTTATTTTTCTTGCTTTTGCTTTACCTGTAAAGAAAAAAGAGATAACTTATAGTAAACCAAAAGGGAAGTTAGAAATAATCTCTCACTCTTTGAGGAAAGATTAAAAAGTACTTTTAATCTCAATAATCTTGATAGTGTTGTATGCACATTCAGGACTTAGTCTAATTGCACAGGCACGCAAAACTTCAATACACTTAAAAAGATACTCTAAATCATCCTGTTTCATTAAGTCATTGAGCACAATTTCAGAATCTTTGATTCTTAAGTTTCTAGCCACACCTAAGTTTTTATGTGCCAATTCTCGGAACTCAGTATAATCAACCTCTTCTTTAACATCAACCTTTGACTGCATATCATAAAGTAAGTTTTCAAAGAGCATCACAGACTTAATGATTTGTGCAACATAATCTTCAATAAGCTGATGAATCAACTCCTCATCAAGTCCAAGTTCATCCACGGCTTCTGCATCATCATATCTATACTCTTCTTTAAAAAAAGCATTGCATACACTAATCGCTTTAGCAGCTAAACTACGAACGGCTAAGTTCTTTTTTTGTCTTCTTTCTTCTTTCATAAGCATAAGGTAACATTATTTATATAAATCTAAGCAAAAAGATAAAAATTATATAAAAATGTTTCCCTTATAACACCTAATTAGATAGCTTTTGTCATAATTCTGTTGAGTCTTGAGATAAAACCAGCAGTATCTTCCAACTCTTGTCCATCAAAAAGTTTTGCCTGATCTAAAAGTACATGTGCTGCATCATTTACAAGGTTTGTATCTGAAGAGTCATTGAGTTTTTTGATAAGCTCATGATTTGGATTTATCATCAAAATAGGTGCTGGTTCTGGAGTATCTCCACCTTGACCCATCTGCTTCATCATCTGTGCCATCATATAACTTGGATCTTCTTTATCTACTTTTATAGCTACTGGAGACTCCGTAAGCTCAATAGTTGTCTCCACTGATTTTACTGCATCACCGAGTGTCTCTTTGAACTCTTTTGCAAGCCCCTCATAAGTTTTCGCAACTTCTTCTTCTTTTGCTTTTTCCTCTTCACTCTCTTCAAATTTTGCATCAGCAACTGCAACAAGTTTAAAATCTTTATACTCAGTTACCATTGGGAAGATAATTGTATCTACCTCTTCATTTAAGATAAGTACATCAATATCTCTTGCTTTAAATCTCTCTAACGCAGGAGAGTTTTTAAGCATTGCTAATGAAGTTTTACCAGTTAGATAATAAATCTCTTTCTTTTCCTCATCTACATTTTTAACGAAATCTTCAATCATCACTGGAGTTTCAGCATTAAGTGTGTTAAACTTTAGAAGTTCTAAGATTTTTTCACGATTATCAAAGTCATTATAAAGCCCCTCTTTAAGAACATTTCCAAATTCTGTGTAAAAAGTATCATATTTTGCACTATCTTTCTTCGCCATTTTAGCAAGTTCAGAGAGTACTTTTTTCACAGATGCTTTTTTGATTTTCGCCATTACTGCATTTGATTGTAAAATCTCACGAGAAACATTCAGTGGAAGATCTTTAGAGTCTATCACACCACGCAAGAAACGAAGATATGTTGGCATCAACTCTTTCTCATCATCTGTAATAAACACACGGTTGATATAGAGTTTAATACCCGTTTGATAATCAACTCTATAAAGATCCATAGGTGCCTTAGATGGAATGTAAAAAAGTGTAGTATATTCAACTGCACCCTCCGCTTTGTTATGCATCCAAGTTAATGGTTCTTCACTTGAGTGAGCAATAGAGCTATAAAAATCTTTGTACTCTTCTTCTGTTATATCTTTTTTTGCCATTGTCCACAGCGCATTTGCACGGTTAATTTGCACATTTTCAATCTCACTGCGAGATGGTTCTAGTTCCTCTTTTCCCTCATCATCCATAACTGCTGGAATGTGTTTCTCTTTATCCATAAAGATTGGAAATGGAATGTGATTAGAGTACTTTTTAATAATAGTTTCTATTCTATGTGTCTCTAAAAACTCATCTTCATCTTCTTTAAGGTACATAACTATTTGAGTACCATGATCTTCCATAGTTGCATTTTCTAACTCAAAACTACCATCACCTCTGCTTGTCCAGATAAATGCCTGCTCTTCACCCGCCTTTTTAGTAGTCACCTCAACCTTATCGGCAACCATAAAACAAGCATAAAAACCAACACCAAACTGACCAATAAGGTTAGAATCTTCTTTCTGATCCCCAGTTAAGTTCTCTAAAAATGCTTTTGTGCCTGACTTTGCAATAGTACCAAGGTTATTCATAAGGTCTTCCTCATTCATACCGATACCAGTGTCTTTAATTGTTAATGTTTTTGCTTCTTTATTTATAACTATATCTATACGAGGTGAGAATGTAACATTTTTGTATTTTTCATCTGTTAAAACGAGCATATTGAGTTTATCAAGTGCATCCGATGCATTTGAAACTAACTCACGAACGAAAATCTCTTTGTTTGAGTAGAGAGAGTGTATCATTAAGTGTAATATTTGATTTGCTTCTGTTTGAAACTGATGTTTTGCCATAATTAAATCCTTTTTTTATTTATTTGAAAAATTGTAGCAAAAAAAAGTTAATAAATACTTATTACATCAAGAAAGTTTAGTCTACTAAGCTAAAGTTTCTTTAGTTGATATAAAATATTAATAAGAAAAACAAATTATCTGATATAATTATCTCATGCAAACAGATTTTATAAACCAAATAGAACCAACCCCTAAGCTTAAAACAAAAAAGTGTCAAATGATATCGCTTCTATTGAGAATATTTTTACAATTCACTCCTTATGTAGTTGCTCTCGTTAGTTGGTACTACTATGACTATTTCATTGCTATTGGTCTTTTTCTTCTCAGTTTCTTAGTGATGGGCATCATCCGTGCTAGATTGAGAAACTCCGTTATTCCAAAAAGCCAACAAGAGTATAACTACAACAATCAAGGCATAGCAGATTGGTATACAGCGCGTGAGTTATGCATAGAACTTGGAGGCGATTAGATGTCCGTAGGTTTTTTTGCTGTATTTGATGATATTGCTACTCTTTTAGATGATGCTGCTGTTATGAGCAAGGTAGCGGCTAAAAAAACTGTTGGCATCTTGGGCGATGACTTAGCAGTAAATGCTCAAAAAGCTTCAGGTTTTGCAGCTTCAAGAGAGCTTCCTGTCTTATGGGCTATAACAAAAGGCTCTTTTAAAAACAAACTTATCATTTTACCCTTAGCTTTTTTATTGAGTGCTTTTGCTCCTTGGGCAATTATACCTATACTTATGATGGGTGGTATCTATCTCGCCTACGAGGGAGCTGAAAAAGTTTTAGAGTACTTTAGCCCTCATACTCATAATACAGATAAAGAAGAACTCATCCCAAAGAGTGAAGAAGAGATATTAGAGATAGAAAAAAAGAAAGTAAAGTCAGCAATTTTAACCGATTTTATTCTCTCTATTGAGATAGTTATCATGGCACTTGGAACGGTGATAGAGCAGACACTTCCCATTCAAATAATTGTAGTAACGCTAGTTGCTTTTTTAGCGACTATTGGTGTTTACGGTATTGTAGCACTTTTGGTTAGAATGGATGATTTTGGATTTAAACTTATAGATATCGCAAAAGATACAAAACCACTTCTCAAAAAAACGGGTGAACTTTTAGTAAAAGCACTTCCTAAAGTAATAAGAGTCCTCACTTTTCTTGGAACTCTCGCTATGTTTTTAGTAGCAGGTGGCATTTTTATGCACAATCTGCATCAACTCCATGAATGGCTTCATTTTATACCAAGCATACTAGGGGAACTTTTTATTGGTGGAGTAGTAGGCTTTATTGCTGTAAGCTTTCAAATTATATTTTTAAAGATAAAAAATTTAAGCTGATAAGCCCCTATTAACCACTCACTTGCTATGATTTCAAAAACCAATATAAGTTAATAATTATGGCACTCATAGATCTACAAAACATCTCGAAACACTACTCTGCTCAAAAGATTCTCATTGATGTGAACTTTCATGTTGATGCAGGGGAGCGTATCGTTATTATCGGAAAAAATGGGAGTGGAAAATCTACTCTTATGAAGATAGTCAACGGTACTCTTATGCAAGATGCAGGCCATCGTATTACTAAAAATGACTTAGAAGTAAAGATGTTAGATCAAAGACCAAACTTTATAGATGGTCATAATGTCCGCCAAGCAGTAGAGCATGGTCTTCATGAGCTTAATGCCGCAAAAGAGCGATACAATGAACTTTCACTACAACTTGCTGATGACTTTGAGAACAGACTCCTTTTAGATGAGCATGAAAAACTCTCCCGTTATATAGAACACCACAATGCTTGGAACTTAGATGATAAGATAGAACGCATCATACAGCACTTTGATTTAAAACGCTATGAGGATAAACCCATAGATCTTTTAAGTGGTGGGGAACAGCGTCGTGTAGCACTTGCATCACTACTCCTACAAAAACCAGATGTACTGCTCCTTGATGAGCCTACCAATCACCTTGATGTTTATATGGTTGAGTTCTTAGAGGAGTTACTTTTAAAAGAGAAGTTTACTCTTGTGTTCATCTCGCACGATAGATACTTCATAGATAGAATCGCTACAAAATCAGTGGAAGTGGATGATTGTACTTTAAAAGAGTATAGCGGTGGGTACTCAAACTATCTTACACAAAAAGCAGAGTTTATCAGAACACTTCAAAAACAGCATGATAACCTTTTAGGTGTTTTAAAAAGAGAAAATGAGTGGTTTGCTCGTGGGGTTCGTGCAAGGCTCAAAAGAAATGAGGGCAGAAAAGAGCGTCTGATGCAACTGCGTGAAGATGCAAAAACAAACCCTGCAAAAATCCGTAAAATGAGTGTAGAACTCCAAAGAGAGGCAAAACACTTTAATCGTGACAAGAGTATAAACAAACAAAAGATGCTCTTTGAAGTAGAAAACCTTGGGCTTACTCTTGGAGATAAAGAGTTACTCAAAAACTTTACAACGCGTATATTGCAAAAAGATGTCATAGCCATAGTTGGACCAAATGGAAGTGGAAAATCAACACTTTTAAAAGCCCTACTTGGGAGAATAGAACCGACAACTGGAACTATAAAACGAGGTGAATTTACTATAGGGTACTTTGACCAGCATAGAGAGATGCTAGATGATGATAAAAATCTTATTGAGACTTTTTGTCCGCATGGTGGAGATAGAGTTCAGGTAAGAGGGAGTGATCTACATGTGTATGGTTATCTCAAAAACTTTCTCTTTCCTCGTGAGTTTTTAGACAAAAAAATAGGCGTTTTAAGTGGTGGAGAGAAGAACCGTGTAGCACTCGCCCTACTCTTTACAAAAAATGTAGATATCCTCATTTTAGATGAGCCTACGAATGACTTGGATATTCCTACCATCAATATTTTAGAAGAACAACTTACAAACTTTGCAGGTGCTGTTATTATTGTGAGTCATGATAGATACTTTGTCGACAAGATTGCTAAAAAACTCTTTATATTTAAAGCAGATAAGACCATAGAGGAGTCACATCAACAGTATAGTGAATATCTTGACTTAGAAAAAGAGATAAAAGAGCTAAACTCTATGGAAGAAGAAGCAAATAAAGCACCTAAAGTTGTCGAAGTCAAAAAAGAGAAAGCAAAACAATTGCGACTTACATTTAAAGAAAAAATAGCCTTAGAAAAACTTCCTCTTGAAATAGAAGAACTTGAAAATACTATAGAAGAGAAAAACAGCTGTTTAGCCGATCCGAAATGTTATGAAGCAATTGGAATCACTGCTTTAGCACAAGAACTTGCAGAGATAGAAGAGCTTTATGAAGCAAAAATGGAAGAGTTATTTGCAATAGAAGAGAAACTTGAAGAAATTAATTCTCACTCTTAAGAATCATTAGATATTGTTATGTTATCATATCCTCTAAGTTTTGATTAGGGGGTAGTGAAAATGTTTAAATATATACGAAAAAGTATTGATCTCATAGAGAATAATAAAGAAGAGATTCTTGATTTATGGATGCGATATGAAATTGTGCAAGAAAAACTTAAAAAAAATACTTTTGATATTGATTTTTTTAAAGATAAATTTGCTTCTAAAGTTTTTGATTATGCACTGAGTGTTGTAAATGAAAAGAACAAAGCAGAAAATTGTCCTGTTATAGGTGTTCTTCTTATGCTCTTTAAAAAGAAAAATATTCCACTAAGTGACATCTTTATAATCTGTGTACATCTTAAAAACTCACTCCTCCATTTTGCCTATAAAAACTCATTTTTAAACCATGATACTATCAAGGAGATATCTCTCTTAATGGATTATAGTTTTGAGGGTGTTATAAATGAATATGTTGTACTTTATTATAAAGATGATTTAATTTCCAATAAAGAGAAAAGTGAAGATGAAAAGAAAAAAACAGTAGAACTAAAAAAACAGGTTATAAACACTAAACTTGAAACTGCTTCACATACATCTGCTGAACTCTATTTTCAAGAAGTTGATGTAGATATGGATACTATTGAAGAACTTGATGAACTAGAGGGGGATACGCTAGATGCTCTTAGTGCCCAAGTAGCACTTAATCAGAACTCACTTGATGAATCATCAAATCTCTTTTTCAAGTATTCAAGTGTACTAGGGACTATGATTGAGTTTGAAGAGCTTTCTTATACACTCAAACTACTTTCCGATCTTTTAAGAGAAACAGAGTGTGAGAGCATGAGTGAAGATACAAAATTCATGGTAGATATCTATCTTAAAGCGATTATTAGTGATTTAAAAAGTTGGAGAAAGGCTATATTTATCCAGATGGAAGCTGAAGATATCCACTATCTCGATAAGACTCTTTTAAGTAGTATTGCTCAAATACAGATGACTCTACTCCCAGAAGAAGAGAGTCAAGATGAGGAGATAGAGTTCTTTTAAAACTCTATTATTTTTTCGCTTCTTTAAGAGAGTCGGCTATTAAAAATGCAAGTTCAAGAGATTGATCTGCATTGAGGCGTGGATCACAGTGAGTATGGTATCTTGAAGATAAATCTTCCTCAGTTACAGTAAAACTACCACCAATACACTCAGTTACATTTTTACCAGTCATCTCCAAGTGAACACCGCCACCGAATGTACCCTCAGCTTTATGTACTTGGAAAAACTCTTTCATCTCTGTGAGTATTGCATCCACAGGACGCGTTTTATAGTTGTTTGAAGATTTTATAGTATTTCCATGCATAGGATCACATGACCATAACACTTTTTGACCTTCTCTCTCAACCGCTTTGATAAGAGCAGGTAGACCATCACCAACTTTTCCAGCACCCATACGAACGATAACATTTAAGCGACCCGCTTCATTTTCTGGGTTTAGCTTCGCACACAGTTTCACTAAATCCTCAGGATCCATACTTGGTCCAGCTTTTACACCAATAGGATTTTTCACACCACTTAAGAACTCTACATGAGCACCATCAAGTTGACGCGTTCTATCACCTATCCATAGCATATGAGCCGATGTATCATACCAATCATCAGTAATAGAATCTTTTCTAGTAAATGCTTCTTCATATGGAAGTAAAAGCGCTTCATGAGAAGTATAAAAATCAGTCTCTCTTAAAGTTCTATATGTTTTAGAAGTAACGCCACATGCTTCCATAAATTGGAGTGATTTTTCAATCTCTTGGGCAAGTGCCTCATACTTTTTGCTTACAGCACCTTGGTGAGCAAAGTCTAAGGTCCATTTATGTACTTGATGCAGGTCAGCTAAACCACCCGATGCAAAAGCACGGAGTAAGTTTTGTGTAGCGGAAGCTTGGTTATATGCTCTTACAAGACGCTGAGGATCAGGTACTCTAGCACCCGCTGTAAACTCTGTACCGTTGATAATATCTCCACGATAAGAGTTAAGTGTAACACCATCAAATGTTTCAGTATCACTTGAACGAGGTTTTGCAAACTGTCCGGCCATACGACCAACTTTTACAACAGGAAGACCTCCCGAGTAAGTCATTACAACTGCCATCTGCATCATTGCTTTAAATGTATCACGAATATTATCTGCATGAAATTCGCTAAAACTCTCAGCACAATCTCCACCTTGAAGTAAAAATGCATTTCCATTTGCAACATTTGCAAGTTGTGCTTTTAATGAACGAGCTTCACCAGCAAAAACTAAAGGTGGATAGTTCTTTAACTCTGAAAGAACACTCTCTAATGCTGTTTGATCTGGATAAGTTGGTTGTTGTAATATTGGTTTATTTTTCCAACTAGATGGATTCCAAGTACTCATATAAAAACCTTTTATATTATTTTTTGAAATTCTATCTAAAAAGAGTTAAAATTACTATGTTTATAGAGTACTTTTTTTTATAAAAGTTTTTTTTATGCTTAAAAGTGTATAATTTGCATAAATAGACTTCTTTCATAACCTAGATATATCTCAGAGGGAAGAAAAAAAGATGAGATTGTGTAAAATCTTTTTCTTAGCGTAGCCGTAGCTACGGTAATAATAAGTTTTATGCAAGGTCGCTTTTTTTATCCCTCCCTACGGGCACTTTATAGAGAGTTTTACTCAGCGTTAGATAACCTTCACCGTAGCTACAGCTACGCTGAAGAACATCTGCCTTGATTAAAATTCTCTATAAAGTGCTGAGATATATCTAGGTTATGAAAGAAGTCTAATAACTTTTATGGAGTGCTTTCATTTGAATAAATCTGACCTTAAATCTCTTGTAACACAGATGTATGAAGACCTACTCTCAAGTATTGATAATCAGGAGTATGCAAATAAAGATGATGTAGTCCATTATCTTCAAGATGCGGTAAATACTATCTCTTCTATTGATACAGAAAGTATTGACTCACTTGAGCAAGCACGCGCTGCATTTACAAACACCTTTAAAGAGATTGCAAAAAAAAGTATTTCAGAGTATAGTAGCACCAATGGTCGATTTAAAGAGCTTACACAAGAGCATCAAAAAACTATTGAAGAGTGTAATGATGTTCACATAGATTTATCTTCTATAACACATAAATTTAATGATATACAAGATCATATGACCCAAGAGGTTGGAAGAGCCAACCAAGTTATCACAGACTTAAGTAATAAAATTCAAGTTTTGGAAAGAAGTTCTAACTTAGATTCTCTTACGCGTGTTCTTAATAGAAGAGCATTAACAACTTATTTGCAAAAACTTTGTCAAAGAAAGACTATTAAAGATGAACTGCATCTTCTTATTCTAGATATTGATGATTTTAAAGTAGTGAATGATACTTATGGGCATATAGCTGGGGATAAAATTCTTATTTTTATTGCAAATATTTTGAGAAAAACACTTCGAGATGGAGACAAAGTTTTTAGATATGGTGGAGAAGAATTTATTATCATTTTAAATCGTATTGAGTCTGATGCATGTGTTGAGATATCAAATAGAATTTTAAAAATCATCAGTTCAAATCAACTTATTTATAAGGGTGAATCTCTAAAAGTCACTATGAGTATAGGCGCTACTAAGTTTTATTCTGGAGATACACCTGATTCACTTATTCATAGAGCAGATACAGCCCTTTACAAATCTAAAAAAGCAGGAAAAAATCAAATGAACTCGGAGTTAAAACCAGATGGACATTAACTACTTTGACTTAGTCTCTGCAATAATTATACTTTTACTTGGATTAAAAGGCATTTTAAATGGCTTTTTCAAAGAGGTTTTTGGACTTGTTGGAATTGTTGGCGGTATCTTTATCGCTTCAAGATTAGGAAACACAGTGGGAGAGTATCTCAACAATCTCATCTTTAACTTTTCAAGCCCTGCCGCTGTTAAATTTCTTGGATTTTTAACTACTTTAGCACTCTTTTGGCTTCTCATGGTTATAGTTGGTCAACTCTTTAAAAAGTTGAGTGCATTAAGTGGTTTAGGTCCAGTAGACAGAATCTTAGGCTTTGTAGTTGGTGCGAGTAAGTTTTTCTTAATTGCATCTGTTCTTGCATACTCTGCTTACAATATTAAACCTATTAGATCATCTTTAGACTCTATGTTAGAAAATAGTCTGATTTTTCCAATTATGGTAACGACAGGTGATTATATTATTCAGATAGACCCTGTAAATATGAGTGAAGATCTTAATAAGACAATAGAAAAAAGCACACAAGTGATTAAAGAAAAAGCGCAAAAGCAAGTAAATGAACATATTTCAGAAATTCAAAAAGAGATAGAGAAAAAAGAGAATTAATGCCAAAGATAAATACAAACTTCAATGACAAAACAATAGAGTATGAGCAGTTGCTGATAGATTTTAAGAAACTGCTGAAAAAGAATAATCTCAAGTTCACTATCCAAAGAGAAGTAATCTTAGAGACACTTTATAATTCAGATGAGCATCTAACACCTGAGGGTCTGCATCATCTTATTCAAGCAAAACAACCTGATTTAAAGACTGGAATTGCCACTGTTTATAGAACACTTGCTTTGCTTGAAGAGTCAAATGTTGTTACATCTTTATCTTTTGGTGCACAAGGAAAAAAGTATGAACTCGGTGCAAAAGAGCACCATGATCATCTTATTTGTACGGAGTGTGGCAAGATTACAGAGTTTGTTGATGCAGAGATAGAAGAGCGTCAACATGCTATAACTGATGCACTTGGATTTAAAATGAGTGATCACTCTATGCAGATTTATGGTATCTGTGCAGAGTGCCAAAAAATAAACTAATAAAACTACACAAGGAAAATTATTGATTTTTGATAATAAATTTATTCAACAAAGAATAGAAAAAGCGAAACTACTTAAAGAAGCTGGATTTAACCCATACACAAACGAATCCAAGAGAAACTGTAGCATTGAAAAGTATCTCAATGTAAATTCAGATATTGCTGAGAGTGAAGAAAAAAGAGATGAAAATCGTCACTATATAGTAAGTGGTCGTATTAAACTTCTTCGTATTATGGGAAAAGCTTCTTTTGTAAAGATAGAAGATGAAAGTGGCATGTTACAGATTTATGTAGCAAGAGACAACCTTCCTGAGGGCTTTTACAACACTATGTTTAAGAAAAACATAGAAGTTGGTGATATTATTGAAGTTGCTGGTTTTCCTTTTGTTACAGGACAAGGTGAGTTATCACTTCATGCTGATAGCTTAACTCTTCTGACAAAAGCAATTAGTCCACTTCCTGAAAAATTTCATGGAATCACAGATAAAGAGATTCGTTATAGAAAGCGTTATCTTGATTTGATTATGAATGCTGAAGTGCGTAAAACATTTCAAACACGCTCAAAAGTTATCTCTTTGACGAGACGATTCTTTGAGGACAAGGGCTTTTTAGAGGTTGAAACTCCAATGATGCACCCTATTGCAGGTGGAGCTAATGCGAAACCATTTGTTACACATCATAATGCTTTAGGAATTGATAGATTTTTAAGAATCGCTCCAGAGCTTTACCTCAAGCGTTTAATTGTTGGTGGATTTGAAGCTGTATTTGAGATAAACAGAAACTTTAGAAATGAAGGTATGGATACTACACATAATCCAGAATTTACATCTATTGAGTTTTACTGGGCATATAAAACATACAAAGACCTTATAGAAATCACAAAAGAGTATTTTCAGTATCTTTTTGAGCATCTAAATCTTCCGACAATGCTTCCTTATGGAGATATAGAAGTAAACTTTGCAAACTTTCAAGAGATTCCACTCATTGAGTCACTTACTACTGTTGGTGGTGTCCCTGCTGAGTCTTGTAATGATAAAGAGTCTATTATAGCTTACCTAAACTCAAAAAACATTACTGTAAAACCGGGTATGAATCTTGGTCAACTTCAAGGGGAACTTTTTGATGAGTTTGTTGAAGAAAAACTAATAGACCCTACTTTTATTACAGAGTACCCTGTTGAAATCTCTCCTCTTGCTCGTAGAAGTGATGAAAATCCAGCGATAACTGAAAGATTTGAGCTTTTTATCGCTGGTCGTGAGATAGCAAATGCTTTTAGTGAGTTAAATGATCCAATTGATCAACTTGAAAGATTTGAAGGGCAAATGGCTGCAAAAGATAGTGGTGATGATGAAGCACATGAGATGGATAGTGATTTTGTTGAAGCACTTAGTTATGGTATGGCGCCAACTGCTGGTCAAGGAATAGGTATAGATAGACTTGTTATGCTTCTTACAAATGAGCATAGTATTCGTGATGTTCTACTCTTTCCTGCTATGAAACCTTTAAATGGTGACGAAGCAGAGATGCAAACTGAAGAAAACTAGGAATAAAAGTAACACACTCATAAACATATTAATAATGGTTATACTAGTAAAAGATTTTTTTATTATCTATTATGTACAATGAGACAAAGGGTTTTAGATGTATATAAAAATTTTACTAATAACTATTATTGCTTCACTTCAACTACATGCTTCACTTGATATTAACTTAGAAAATGTTGATACTCAAAGTGATGATTTTACTATGTGGATTGCCTTGTTTGGCTTAGGCTTGGTAGGTTTTTTTGCACTTTTTATATCTTCAAAACAGACACAGTCTCTCAAAAAAAAATTTGAAGAGAAAGAGCAAGAAGAGAAAAAAGAGCATGAGACACAGGATGATATTATCTCTAAAATGGGAGAGAGTATCTACGATATAGCAAAAGACAAAAAAGCCCTCCATTCAGAAACTCAACTCCTTGCAATGACAACAAATCTCATAGAGTTCTTACGCATTAAATCTAAAAAGGTTACAGTAACAAATGAAAAATTAAAAATTTCTAACCTTCTCAATGATGTTTCAGGTACACTTAAAGCAAATATTAAAAATCGAAAGCTCGAACTGATTTATAATGTAAATTCAGAAGTATCTAAAGTAATCACTTCTGATACACTCAACTTAAGTAAAATTCTTACAAATATTTTTATCTACTGTGTAGAAAAAGAGTCTAAATATATCACACTTAATATAGATATAAACTCCCTCTCATCAAAAAATGACCAACTCTTTTTTACTATAAACAGCCATATGAAGATAAATGAAGAAGAAGAAGAAGATATTTTTGACTCTAAGTATAATGAGAAAACAGATACCTACGATAGCCTAGGACTTTTTATTGCAAAAGAGTTATCACTCCTTATGCATGGGGACTTAATAGCAAGAAATACGAAAGACGAATACCTAGAGTTTGTCTTAAATATTCCCTACAAAGAAGAGAAACAAACAGCTACAACAACCCACTTTGAAAAAGAGAATATCTTAGTTATAGACTCCTCTTTGAATACAGCCGAGTATATCCAATCAGTACTGCAAAGCCTTGGTCATAAGGTTACTATTATTAGTAAAAAAGAGTATCTATATGATTTGCCAATTTTTCATAAGTTTGATATTATCTTTTTAGAAGAGAACCTTTTTGCTGATGATGCAATGCTACAACTACAAAAAGTAGATGCACAGATAGTTGCAACTTACAATATATTTCATAAAGCCCAAGAGTTTGAAAACGCAAAAATTGCTGATATGAAAGTTTCAAAACCACTTACTCACTGGCAACTTTCAGATATTTTACAGCAACTATCAGTAGATAAAAAAGAGAAAGCCTTACATACTCAGACAACAATAAACTCGGGAAATGTACTAGTTCATAGAAACTCATTTCAGATGACTCGCAATGTCACTCTTGGAAAATTTATACAGTTTAAAGAGAAGAAGATTCTTTTAGTGGAAGATAATTTGATTAATCAAAAAGTATTTATCGGAATGCTTGGAAAATCAAAGATGTCTATTAAAGTTGCCAACAATGGGCAAGAGGCTTTAGATATTCTCAAAGAGGATAAAAGTTTTGATATCATCTTTATGGATATCAATATGCCAACAATGGATGGATACACTGCATCGATAAAAATTCGTGAAAAGAGTGAGTATGATGATATTCCAATTATAGCACTCAGTGCACTCACTTCTAATGATGAGATATCAAAAATGTTTACATCAGGGATGAATGCCTATATCGCTAAACCACTCAAAAAAGAGATACTTTTTACAGTCTTTTTAATCTTTATAGAGAACACAAGAGTCCCTCATGCACGAGAGATTGAGTCTGATGATAATGGACTTGCTCAACTTGATGGATTAAACATTGAACTTGGTATCTCAAAATCTGCCTATAACGATATTTTCTATAAAGAGATACTTATAGAGTTTAAAGATGCTTACCAAACGAGTAACCTCATATTTAATAAACTCATGAGTGATTTTAGATATGAGCAACTAAGGATTCTCTGTTTAGATATCAAAGGTTTAAGCGGCACTATTGGTGCAGAAGAGTTACACCAAATCATCACAAATATTATAAAAGCTATTATATTGAAAAAATATGACTCTCTACCGACTTTAATCCAAAAATATACGGATGAACTCAAAAAAGTAAATGCTTCTATAGAGAAGTATTTAAGCATATAACTCCCCTTTTTTAAGTTCAGTATTTTATTATTTATTTTTTAGTATAATCACTACAATTTTAACAAGGAATTTTATAAGATGAGTTTTTTAAAAGAGTATGATAGTGAGATATTTGATTTATGTGAGAAAGAGTTAGAGCGTCAAACAGACCATTTAGAGATGATTGCCTCTGAAAACTTTACTCTTCCAGCAGTAATGGAAGCAATGGGTTCAGTATTTACAAATAAGTATGCTGAAGGCTATCCACAGAAACGCTACTATGGTGGTTGTGAATATGCTGATCAAGTTGAGCAGTTAGCTATAGATAGAGCTTGTGAACTTTTTGGATGTAACTATGCAAATGTTCAACCACACTCAGGAAGTCAAGCAAATGGTGCAGTCTATGCGGCACTATTAAAAGCTGGAGATAAACTTTTAGGGATGGATTTAAGCCATGGTGGTCACTTAACACATGGTTCTAAGCCTTCTTTTTCTGGTAAAAATTATCACTCATTTACTTATGGTGTAGAGCTTGATGGTCGCATCAACTACGATAGAGTAATGGATATCGCTCAAATAACACAACCAAAGATTATCGTTTGTGGTGCTTCTGCATATGCTCGTGAAATCGACTTTAAAAAATTCCGTGAAATTGCTGATGCAGTTGGGGCAATTTTATTTGCTGATATCGCACATATCGCTGGTTTAGTTGCAGCGGGTGAGCATCCTAGTCCATTCCCTTATGCTGATGTTGTTACAACAACTACGCATAAGACACTTGCTGGACCTCGTGGTGGTATGATTATGACAAATGATGAAGATATCGCAAAGAAGATAAACTCTGCTATCTTCCCGGCCCTTCAAGGTGGACCACTTGTTCATGTTATCGCTGCAAAAGCTGTAGGTTTTAAGTACAACCTTTCACCTGAGTGGAAAGAGTATGCTAAACAAGTAAAAGCGAATGCAAAAGTACTTGCACAAGTAATGGTAAAGCGTGGCTATGATGTAGTTTCAGGTGGAACAGATAACCATCTTATACTTGTAAGTTTTGTAGGAAAAGAGATTAGTGGAAAAGATGCAGATGCTGCGCTTGGAAATGCTGGAATCACTATCAATAAAAATACAGTTCCAGGTGAGACAAGAAGTCCATTTGTAACCTCAGGTATTCGTGTTGGAAGCCCTGCACTTACTTCTCGTGGTATGAAAGAGAAAGAGTTTGAACTCATTGCTAATAGAATGGCTGATGTATTAGATGATATTAACAACAATGAGCTTCAAGCAAAAATCAAAGAAGAGTTAAAAGCCTTGGCACAAAACTTTGTAATTTATAACCAAGCAACTTACTAAAGAGAGGAGATTAGCTATGACATCTATGGATCTAAAACTTATTAAAATGGTCAGCGACCACTACTGGATTAAGAGAGATACTGTAGTTGACAAGCTAAGCTTTAAAGGGCGTACTTTTTTTAATAAATATGAAAAAGTAAATGCTCCTTTATCACAGTCTATTATCAATCAACATCTTAAGGGTGAAATAACTGTTGCACACTCTCTTGTAAATAAGCACAATAAGGTTGAAAATATAGTTATAGACTATAATGGTAGAGATCCTGAAAGATTTTACCATAAAACACAACTTCTGCTTCGTGAAGAGGGTTACATTAACTTTACTGCATACAAAACAAAAACAGAGGGTCATCTTCATGTTTATATACATAAGGGTCATACTACACTTCAAGAAGCTATACAACTTGGAAAAATGTTGAGTATGAAACTTGCTTCTAAACAGCCAAAACAGTGGCGTATGTTTCCTAATGCAGATATGCCTGAAGAGTACAACATACTCGCTCTGCCTTATGAAGTATATGCAAAAGAACGGGGAGCTTCTTGGTCAAAACACATGTGAGAAAGCGTAAAAAAAATGCCAACTGCTTGGCATTTTTAGCTTTCGAATCAAGAGTGATGCACGAAGTGCCACTCGCGAAGAACCATTTGCAAAGAACCACCTAAAAAGAAGATAAAAGGAAAACAATATGAACGAAAACAATGAACTCAATGATATAATACTCAACAAAAACACAACTACGAACTCAAATAAAAAAATAATTTTAGCAGTAGCGACTTTGGGTGTTATCCTTATAGTAGTCGTTATGCTTATGAACTCTTTAAGTTCAAATGGTACAGATAATCTCCCTCAAGCGGTACTCCCTCCTGAGCCACAAACGCAAGCAACTACTGATCAAGAGCCTCTTTTTGAAGATATCGAAGTAGAGGAAGAAGCAAGTAGCAGTGATGCAGATTTAGATAAGATTGCTCAAAAGCTCAAACAAGAGAGTTTAGAAGAGCCAAAAGAAGATGAAATTGTTGAAGAAGAAGTTGTAGTCAAAGAGATTAAAAAAGCAACTCCTAAGGCAAAACCAACAAAGCATATCGAGAAGAAAAAAGTTGTTAAAAAAGTGCATCCACCTAAAACAAAAGCGGTAGCAAGTGGCTCTTACTATATCCAAGTTGGATCTTTTTCAAGGTATGAACCAAACTCTAAGTTTTTAAACTCTATTACAAAACTAGGCTTTAACTATAAGTTTCATAAAGCAAACAAGGTAAATAAAGTTCTTGTTGGTCCATTTAGAACTTCAAAAGAGGCAAAAAATGCGAGACGCGTTCTTCGTTCAAAAGTAGAGCCAGGAGCTTTTTTAATTAAACTATGATTTACTCTAAACAATTTACACTAGACCAACTTGCACCAATTGCTGTTTACGCAAAACTCAAGGCTCTATTTAAGGGTGAGATTACTTATCTTTTTGAGAGTGCTGGAGGGAGTGAAGGGAACTATAGTTTTATCTGTATTGGAGCGAGAGAAAGACTTCAGTACATTAATGAAGAAACTATCTACACTGATGCAAATGCAGTCAAACACACAAAAAAAGAGTCACCTTTTCAGTTTTTAAAAGAGTACTATAAAAATATAGACACTACCATCTATAAAGAAGCAACAAAAGAGTTGAAAGTCGGATATGTCGATGGATTTATTGGCTATATTGCTTATGATATGGTGAAGGTATTTGAGCCAAAACTTGGTTCAAGTATGGATCATTTAAAAGATGAACTACATACTCCTGACCTTGATTTAATTCTTCCAAAGATGATTTTAGTCTATTCACATAAAAACCACCAAATCACTCTTGTATCTACTTTAGAAGAGTATAGCCAAAAGTTTACAGAGGTTCATGATGACCTTAAAGGCTCATATACCTATCAACATAGAGTGCATAACATAGGAGATGATGCAGGAAGTTTTGCACACTCTAAGAGCAAATTTTTTGAGATGATAGACAAATCAAAAGAGATGATTAGAAGTGGTGATGTTTTTCAAATACTGATGACAAACCGTTTTACAAGAAACATCAAAGTAGATCCTTTTAGTTTTTACCGTATCCTTCGTGCTAAAAACCCATCTCCCTATATGTTTTTAATGGAGTATGAAGATTTTAGCATCGTTGGAAGTTCTCCTGAAGTTATGGTTCGACTAGAAGAGAATGAACTTCTCCTTCGCCCAATCGCTGGAACTCGAAAACGAGGTGCTACAAAAGAGCTTGATAAAGCGCTTGAAGAAGAACTTTTAGCTGATCCTAAAGAGCTTGCTGAACACTTAATGCTTATTGATTTGGGTCGTAATGATGTAGGTCGTGTTGCAAAAACAGGAACAGTAAAAGTAGAAGATATGATGCACATTGAAAGATTTTCTCATGTTATGCATATTGTCTCAGATGTTACAGCCCAACTGAGTGAAGATAAGGATATGTTTGATCTTTTTATGGCTACTTTTACAGCGGGAACTATGACTGGTGCTCCAAAAATTCGTGCAATGGAACTCATTGCAGAGTACGAAGGTCTCAAGCGTGGTTTTTATAGTGGAAGCATAGGATACTTTGGTTTTGATGGAAATATGGATAGTGCGATTACTATTAGAACGGCTATGGTAAAAGAGGATAAGGTTGTGCTTCAAGCTGGTGCAGGCATCGTTGCAGATAGTGTAAAAGAATCAGAGTACTTAGAAGTTGAAAACAAACTTGGTGCACTTATTCACTCACTCCAAGACCTCGATAAGAAGTAAAGAGTGAAAAAACTTTTCTCCATCTTTGGAAACCCAGTTTCACACTCGCGCTCACCTCTAATGCATAACTCTGTATTTAAAGCTTTAGCGTATGATGCATGTTATACCAGAACGCATCTCCTTGATGGTGCAAAACTCAAAGCTACTTTTTTTGATCTTGGTCTCTCAGGAGCAAATGTAACAGTTCCGCATAAAGAAGCCGCTTTTCAAGCTTGTGATGCAGTACGCGGTTTTGCAAAAACAGTAGGTGTTGTCAATACACTTATAAATGAAAATGGCAAACTTATAGGCTATAACACCGATGCAGATGGTTTTATGTATGCAATTAGTGAATTTAATTCGATTCAAAATATTTTAATCATTGGTGCGGGTGGTACTGCAAAAGCATTGGCAGCAAAGTTTAAAGAAGAAAATATAGATGTAACCGTTCTTAATAGAAGTGAGGGTCGCCTCCCCTACTTTAAAGAGTTAGGATGTCAAACCTACTCTTGGGAAAACTTTGAACTCTCAAAATATGACCTTGTGGTAAATACTACAAGTGCTGGACTCAAAGATGAAGAGTTTCCTTGTCCCAAAGAGTTACTCGTAAATATTTTCGATGCTACATCTTATGTAGCTGATGCCATATATGGAAAACTCACCCCCTTTCTCTCACTTGCAAAAGAGAAAAACATCATTTATAAAGATGGTGCAGATATGCTTTTAGGACAGGGTGTTTTAGCAAATGAACTTTTTGTAAACTTTGCATTTCCTAAAGAGTCTATAAAAAAGGCGATGTCTCATAGTTTTGAGATTTAAACCTTTACTCTATCTTCTAAAGCACGGGTAAGCGAGAGCAAATCAATGTTTTCTAAACTCACTCCAGTTGGAACACCCTGTGCAATTTTAGAGAAGTTTACACTATAAGGAGCTAATTTATCTTCTATATAGAGTATAACTGCATCATTCGCTATTGAGGGTGTAAGTGCAAACAAAATCTCTTTCGCACCATTTTCTACTAACTCCTCAAGTTTTGAAATACTCAACTCTTCTAAAGAATCAAGTACAAAATATTTTCCATCAAAAAGACCATTCTCCTCTAAAAGTAAAATATCTTTTGCATTTTCAACGATACATAAAACACGGGAATCTCGTCCATCATCTGTACAAATATAACAGAGTTCATCTTCACTCATACCACCACAATCTCTACACTTTTTCAAACTTCCAAGTGCATCTTCTATTGCATGAGAGATACGCATTCCAACAAAAGTATCATTCATTATCATATGATAGGCTAAACGAGTAGCTGATTTTTTTCCAATAGTTGGTAGTTCTTGGAGTGAATCTACTAAACGGTTAAACTTTTCTAAAGATCTATTCATTTATAAACTTTTCCCTTTTGGCATCAATATCCATAACTTTAAGTTAGCTTTTAATCTTCCAGCACTCTGCATAGCTGCATCACCAGACCCTAAAAAGAAGTCTGCACGAACAGCACCTTTAATAGCCCCACCAGTGTCTTGAGCGAATACAATACGGTTTTCTTTTCTTTCATTTACTTTAGCACTCAGATAAAGCATACTTCCAAGAGGTATAAAACTTCTATCTACTGCGACTGAACGCTTCGGTGTTAATTCCAAACCAAGTGCTCCTGTTGCACCCTGATTTCGCTCTTTAAAGTAGACAAGTGATTGATTATAATTAAGTACTTCATCTACTCTTTTAGGATTCTTCTTAAGCCATGCTTTGATACTTTGCAGAGAGACTTCTTCAGGTTTCAAAGCGCCTATCTTTACTAAATAACGCCCAATAGCCTTATATTTATGCCCATTTTGATTAGCATAACCTATAAAGAGAGTTTTACCATTATCAAGTGTAACACGCCCTGAACCTTGAATCTCCAAAAAAAATCTATCTATCTTTGAATCACAATAACAGATAACACCAGCGTTCACACCCTTTTTTTTACTTTGCGCTCTTGTATCATATGGTACTAACTTATTTCCCCTCACTCTTCCTCTGAGTCTATACTTTTTTAAATCAGGATATATGGAAGAGAGGTCTACTATTATGAGATCTTGGGGTGTTTCATATATTGGATAGTGATATTGTTTTGATTTTTTCATTGATGCATGTAAAGAAGCCTCATAGTAGCCAGTTAAAAGTCCTGCAGTTTCACCCTCCTTTGTACTTATCATATAGGGAGAAAAATGAGCAAGCAGAAACTCTTTTGCATTTTTCACACTCTTTGCCTCTTCACATAAAGAGCCATAGATTTTTTTACTCTTTTTTGTTCTACAGTTATTTTTAAAGTTTTCAAGTACTGCATCAAAATCTTCATTTTCAAAATTTGGTAGATTTTCAAAACTACTCTCATAAAGATAAGTATTAGGCAGAGAATCAAAAAGGACTTGTGGCTTCTTAGTACAGCCAAAAAAGAGTGTTATGATAAATATAATATATATACTTCGTTTCATAATGCGATTATACCATTTTCTATAATGTTCTCGTTAACGCAAAATCATTTCAAATTGAAATATAGTTAAGTTCTTTTTGTATTTTTTCTAATAAAAAGAAAATTTAGCTGTTGTTGCGTATGAAAAAGTTATGTATTGTCTCTTACTTATATTAAAAGTTTATTTTTTTTATGATAAAATGAACAATTAAAAAAAAACTGGGACTAAATAGATGTTTCAAAAGAAAATTTCAAAATTGTTTCTAGTGTTAATTTTACTAATAACTGTAAATATACATGCAGAGGATGCTTCTCTGTCTCCACAACAAATTGCAAAAAAACTCCACCTTATACCTGCATCAAAAGCAATCATGCAATGGGAAAGAGTTTTTAAATCTGAGCGAAAAATAAAAAGATACAAAATCGACACCTTATGTAAAGAGCAACAAAATCAACTTAAAGAGTATCTCATTGAACATGCCATAGATTCAGACCAACCAACAGTAGCAGGAGTTTAAAATTGAATAAACAACTATTAACCTTTTTTGCAGTAACACTTTCTTTATCCGCAAACAATAACGACAATACTCTTTTATTACAATCTTTAACTCAAGAGGTAAAAAGTCTTAAACAAGAAGTCACGACTCTTAAACAATCCCAAATTCAAAATAGCACAAGTATAGATAATATATATGAAAATATAGATAGTGTTGAAGCAGAAAAGTTACAAGACAAAATTAATTTTGGACTTGGATTTAAAACAAACCTTGATAACTTTACAAAAACCTATGCAGATACTCATAAAGTCTCTAACAATAATATCTGGAGCAATAAACTTATGCTCCAGATAAAAGCTAACATTACAGATAACATGAACTTTTATGGAAGGCTCTCTATGTATAAATATTGGGGAAGTAGTTATATTCACCCTTATACTTATTACGACAACATGCAAGGGCGTGTCCCATCAGACAGTACTCTTTATGTAGAAAGAGCTTATCTTAACTGGTTTTTATTTAAAGACACCCTCTTACCTATTGCTTTTACTATTGGGAGACAACCTAGTTCAGATGGACCAAGTAATCAGTTCAAAGACAATACAAAACGAAAAGGGACATACTCAGCACTATTATATGATGGAGCAGCTGATGGTGCTGTTCTTACCGCTAATATTTCAAAACTTATTAAGCTTCCAAAAAGTTATTTACGCTTTGGATATGCGAAAGGATTTGGATACAGTGAAACTTCTCAAAATGTTGGTAATGCCTTTATAGGTGCATCGAATAATGACATCAAAGATACTAATGTCGCAGGTTTCTTTTTAGATACTACAGTACCACATATGCAAAATTCTCTTATTCAAATCAGTTACTCCAAGATGATGAATATTGTCGCAAACCCACTTGAGAAAAATAGCTCAACAAACAAAAATATTGGAGATGTAGATCTTTATGGGATAATGATTGAGCTCTCAAATATTAATAATACTCATCTCGATCTTTTTGCACAATATGGATACTCTCATGCAATACCAAATAACAATAGTTACTTAAATTATGGTGGATTACTAGGAGACTCAGGTGATACTAAAACAAAAGATGGTGATTCATTTTGGATTGGTTCACGCTATGGTTTTGGACAAAAACAAAGATACAAACTTGGACTTGAATATAACCAAGGAAGTAAAAACTGGATAAATCTTACGCAAGGTTCTTTTGATATATATAACAAGCTTGCAACGCGGGGAAGTGCCTTTGAAGCTTATATAATGTATGTTATAAATAGATATGCTAATCTTCGTGTTGGTTATGTAAACATAGATTATAAATATACTCGTAGTGGTTGGTTTGTAGGGAAAAGTGAAAAAATCAATACTTCTTTGAAAAATGCTGAAAATCATGTAGATAAATTAGAGTCTATCTATCTTAAAATGAGTATACATTTCTAACTATGGAACAGAGACTCAATAATTTAAAGTTTGTACTTAAAATAAATATTACAACACTTATCTCTGTTATAACTATCATTATATTAAGTGCTACTTTTTATTATGCAAATAATTTAGCATTAACTACGATGAGCATAAATAGTACTTCACAGGAAGTTATAAATAGATTAACTAAAAAAATTCAAATTAGCTTAGAATTGATGAACCATATAACGATTCAAAATTCAATTAAAGAGAATAAAAATTATAAAAAAGAGAATATTATAGTATATCAAAACCTCATTGAAAGTTTAAATAATGTACAAACCAGTAAATACCTTCAAACTGATACCCAAGCACAAAAAATTATTTATAATATTAGACAGAGAATTAAGGGCTATAAACTTATTGCAAATGAATTACGCGCTGATGTTCAAGAAGATAGCGAGGATGGTCTCTATTCAATCCTAGCACTCTCTTCAGCAAGTCAAAAGATAGCTCAAGAGTTAGAGTTACTTAATCAAAAAATTTCACAAATTTTGCAAAGTAATATTAGAGCAATTCATGCAACTCTATTTCAAATAAATATAGCAACAATTTTTTTCTTACTAGCAACTATCGCTCTTATGTTATATATCAATAGAATTATCATTATTTCTATCATACAAAGAATGGAAAAGCTCAAAGAAGAGATTGTCTCCTTTTTTGATTTGCTCTCTCAAAAAAACAGTACTGTAAAACATATAGCCATAAACGGAAATGATGAAATAGCTGAAATAATGAAAATTATTGACAACCATATGTATATTGCAGAAAAAATTGTTGCCGTAGAAAGAGATCAAGCCAAAGAAATTAAACTCAAAGTACAAGAGGGATTAAAAGAGATTACTACACTCAATAATGAAGTAGAGGCGACACAAAGAGAAATAGTCTTTACCATGGGAGCAATTGCAGAGGAACGCTCAAAGGAGACAGGACAACATGTTCAAAGAGTTGCAGAATACTCTCTAATTTTAGCCCGCTTATATGGTCTTTCTTTAGAAGAATCTATCTTAATCAAAAATGCTTCTCCAATGCATGATATAGGAAAAATAGGAATCCCTGATGCTATTTTAAATAAACCAGGAAGATTTACAGATGAAGAGTTTGAGGTTATGAAAACTCACTCTGAAATAGGTTATCGAATGTTAAAACATTCTACAAAATCTATTTTAAAAGCTGCTGCAATCTTAGCACATCAACATCATGAAAGATGGGATGGGAAAGGATATCCTCAAGGTCTCGAAGGTAAAAATATTCATATTTATGGTCGCCTTACTGCTATTGCTGATGTTTTTGATGCACTCGGAAGTGAAAGAGTCTACAAAAAAGCTTGGTCACTAGAGAAGATACTTCAACTCTTTCAAGATGAACGGGGAAAACAATTTGATCCACTTCTTGTAGATTTATTTCTCAATAATTTAGAGCATTTTTTAGCTGCTAAAGAGAATATTGAATCAAATAATGGGGAACCATCATTGTCAAGGTATATAGAAAACTTCGAGAAAGTTTCAAATATAATTGTCAAATAAAACAGCTTCATATTTTATGATGCGTAACTCTAGCATCAATAATACCTCTAGGGTTACTAGTATTACAGAATTATTTATTTTTTATGGGTATAATTCCGAAAATATTTATTAAAAACTAGGGAAACAATGGAAGATTTAAGCTACTATGAAATTTTAGAAGTATCACAAAATGCAGATAAAACAACTATTAAAAAGGCCTATAGAGCCATGGCAAAAAAGTATCACCCAGATAAAAATCCTGGTGATCAAGAGGCTGAACACAAGTTTAAGCTCTGTAATGAAGCCTACCAATGTTTGAGCGATGACCAACAAAGAAGTACTTATGACCGTTATGGAAAAGAGGGTCTTCAAGGTATGGGTGGAGGACGATCATCTGGTGGTTTTGATGATTTAGGTTCTATGTTTGAAGAGATGTTTAATGGTTTTGGTGGTGGATCTCGCCGTCGTCAAAATCCTGCAGATATGGAAAAATACCCTTTAGATATGAATGTTGATATCTCTGTTAGCTTTAATGAAGCAATCTTTGGCTGTGAAAAAGAAGTTACATTTAGGTACAAAAAAGCTTGCCAAAAGTGTAAGGGTACTGGTGCCAAGGATGGTAAACTCTCGACTTGTAAACAGTGTAAGGGTCAGGGGCAAGTTTATATGAAACAAGGTTTTATGACCTTTTCTCAAACTTGTCCAGTATGTAATGGAACGGGGAGTGCAGCAACTGACAAATGTAAAAGCTGTAAAGGCTTAGGATATGATGAAGTTAAAGAGAGTGTAACGGTTAAAATTCCTGCTGGAATTGACACTGGAAATCGTTTACGCGTTTCAGGAAAAGGAAATATTGGTAAAAAAGGGCATCGTGGTGATTTATATGTTACTTTTGATGTACAGCCTGATAAACACTTTATCCGTGATGATAATGATGTATATATTGAAATTCCTGTCTTTTTCACACAAGCCATTACTGGTGAAACACTCTCTATTCCCTCACTTACTGGTGAACTAGAGTTAAAACTAGAGGTTGGTACAAGAGACAAACAGCGTTATACTTTTAGAGGTGAAGGTATAGAGGATGTTCATGGTCATGGAAAAGGAAATCTTATCGCAGTAGTTGACCTCCAATATCCTACTTCACTCAATGATGAACAATTAGAACTTTTAAATAAACTTCAAGAATCATTTGGAATAGAGTCTAAACCACATGAGGGTCTACTCGACTCAGCAATAGATAAAATGAAAGGCTGGTTTAAATAGCCTCAAATGAATAAACAGCATCTCAAACAAAAGCTCACTACTCTAGCCCTTTCTATGTTTAGAAAGGACTTTTTTGGTATTTATCATGGAAGTATCTCTGCAAAAATAGAGTCAAATCGCTTTATCATAAATACAAAAGAAGCTATCTTTGATGCATTAGATAATGTGAGTTTAATTGAGCTTTATTTTAAAAAAGATTATAGATGGAATCAAGCTAGCATTGATGCAAATATACACCATAGCATCTACTCACAGGTTAGTGAAGCAAAGTTCATCTGTTTTAGTATGCCACAGTTTACTACTGCCTACTCTCTTCAGCATAACACTATAACACCTAGAGACTATTTTGGACATAAAGAGATTGGAACTATAGAAATTATAGATCCTCGTCAATTTGAGGATTGGTATGATCGCGCTTACAGTGAGATACCCTACTACTTTCAAACACATAAAACAAACATTATGGTTATTCGTGGATATGGTGTCTACGCATATAGTCGTGACATTCATGAAATGGCAAAAAAACTTGCCATTTTAGAAAAAAGTTGCCGACTACTTATGCTTCAAAATCCACAAAATAATTTTGGCTTAGAATAGTACCTCTAAAGTTTCTACTTTAAAACTACCTTATTATCTACAACATCAATTATCTCAACTTTTTCACCCTCTTTAAAAACAGATAAGTCATTTAAACTATTCCAATAAGTGCCATCAAAGGTAACCATTCCATTTTCAACTACACCAACACCCTTCTTATGTGATTTTTCTTCCTCTTTTTGGCTTGGTTTTGAAATTTTTTCAAGTAAAGTATTTCTAAAGAAGTATGCCATAACAAGAGCTATCACAAAAGCAAGAGCAATTTGAACATAAAGATTATCAAAAAGATAAAATACTGAAATAAGTGCTACAAAAAGAAAACCTATACCAAAGAAAAACAGAACAAACGAAAACAGTAATACTTCTAAGCCTATAAGTAGTATACCAATAGCAATGAGATATCCTACTGTTATAGCTTCCATTTATGCTCCTTTGTTAGAGATAAAATCTTTTAAAATAGAGAGTGATCCTATAAGTTCTGTTGTTTCATACGGAACTATCACCTTATCGTTAGACTCATTTTTTGCTAACTCACTAAAAGCTGCCACTCTATCTTTGGCTAATAAAAATTCCGCTGCTTGTGGGTTATCTGCCATTGCTGAGTTTATCATCAACATCGCTTTTCGTTGTCCTTCAGCTACTTTTTCTAACTCATACTTTTGTGCATCAGCCATTCTCTCAATCGCCTCCGCTTGAAGATATGCTTTTTGTCTCTCTCCCTCTGCTTCACGAATAACAGCCTCTTTATCTGCCATCGCTTTTAACTCAATAGCACGCTTTTCTCGCTCTGCTTTCATCTGCATATTCATAGCCTCTTCTATCTCTATAGGTACAGAAATATCACGCAGTTCAACACGCATAGTCTTCACACCCCACTTCCCTGAAGCATCATCAATAGCTGTCAATATTTTACGATTGAGTGTGTCACGAGAAGAGAGTGTTTCATCTAAGGCTAATTGACCTATCTCAGCACGAAGCGTGGTTGTAGAAAGATTTGCTAAAGCATTTTTAAAATCCACGATGCCATAAGTCGCTTTTTTCGCATCTTCAACTTGAACAAATACTATTCCATCCACACTGATATTTACATTATCTCTCGTTATAACATTTTGTTGTGGAATATTTATAATCTGTTCCTGTTTTGTTAGTTTCTCACGAATTGCATCTAGTATAGGAATAATTATATGAAAACCACCCTCTAAAGTTTTGTTATATTTTCCAAGTCTTTCAATAACATATGCACTTGATTGTGGAACAATAACAATCCCTTTTATTATTATAATTGCAACGGCTACAATTACTGCTAAACTTACTACGCTTACTGCTTCCATATCAACCATCCCTCATTTTATTTTAATTCATTCTACTCATATTAAACTTATTAACAAATTAAATTTTTTTTTTATCAAGTTTTAATGCTAATTTACCTATTATTACGCAAATAACTAAAGATAAGGTTTTATAGATATGATTACATGGATGCAGAGACATAAAAAGTGGCTTATAATTACTATTTGGATTTCAACAATCTCTTTTGTTGGAGCGGGTTTTGTGGGCTGGGGACAGTACTCATATGGTGATAAAGCAGGTGCAGTTGCTAAGGTTGGAGATATTGAAATAAGTCAAGGTGAGCTTCAAAAAGCATACTCAGGGCTTTATTCTAAATACAACCAAATGTTTCAAGGAAATTTTGATGAAGAGAAGGCAAAACAGTTTGGTCTTCAAAAACAAGCGCTCAATCAACTAACACAACAAGCACTTCTTTTAAATCTTGCAAAGTCATATGACCTTGAAATTAGTGATGTTGAGCTTATTGCATCTCTTAAAACACAAAAATACTTTTTTAAAGATGGTGTTTTTGATAAAGAGACTTACAAACAAGTTCTTTCTCAAAATAGACTGAGTACAAAAGAGTTTGAAAATGGTCTCAAAAAAGACCTTCTTATTCAAAAAACTGTAAAACTGCTTCCAGTAGAAGTAAGTCCTAACGAGACAAATATTCTTGAAACTATCATAAGCATCGCTGATAAGATTAACTATAAAGTTCTAACACAAAATGACATTACATTAGACACATCTGATGCAGCACTCAAAGCTTTTTGGGAATCAAAACAGTCAAACTTTATGAGTGATATCTCTTATGATTTAAAGTACATTAAACAAGATAAAATCACAAGTAGTTATGATGATGCAAAAATATCAAAATATTATGCGCAAAACAAGACACACTTTAAAGACAGTGATGGGAAGATACTCCCTTTAACATCTGCAAAAAGTGCTATTGTTGATGAGTTAAATGCCAAAGCTACAAAAGACCAAGCATTGAGAACATACATTGCATACAAGAAAGGAAAGTTAGCTTCTGATGCAAAAATTGAGAGCGTGAGTATCTCTGCTTCAAACAACCCTTACAGTGCTGAAGTTCTTGCAAAAGTAGAGAAACTCTCTCCTACTGCACCCTATATGAAACCTATATTAATAAATGATATCTACTATACATTTGAGTTAGTAAAAAAGAATCTTGCTACTCCAAAATCATTTGAAGATGCAAAAGCTGAAGTTTTAGCCACATACACACAAGAGATGAAAAGAAGTAAATTACAAGAGTTGGCAAATGCTACAGTTAAAAACTTCAATGGACAGAACACAGATTTCATTACAGTTAGTGATATTACAAAGATAAATGGTTTAGAGACTAAAGAAGCTGGTGAGTTTTTACAAAAACTTTTCAGTAGTGATAAAAAGCGTTCATACATTATGCTAAATAGTGGAAAAATTGTTTTATACTATATTTTGGAACAAAAATTGCTTGATAAAACAAACAAAGAATTGGCAGATTCTATGAAAAAAATGAAAAGTGGTATATTTAATGAGGCTCTTATCAAGACTCTAGAAAAGAAATACCCAACAGAGATATTTATCCAAGGACTCTAAATTGAGCAGAACTGTTTTAGCTATCGACATTGGCTCTACAAAAATATGTGCTATCATCGCCCAAATAGAAAATAATGATTCAATTTCTATAACAGGTGCTGGTGTTACAAAAGCTCAAGGTCTCAAGCGTGGAAGTATCACAAACATTGAACTTGCTTCTAGAAGTATTAAAACTGCGGTAGAGGATGCGAAGCGTGTAGCAGGATTAGATGTGAAATCTGCAATAGTTTCTATCAGCGGAGCCTATACGAAAAGTCTCAACTCTAATGGAATTGTAAACATCCAAAGTAAAGAGATAAGCTTTAAAGAGATTGAGCGTGTTATGCACACCTCTTTATATAACGCTAATATCCCAAATGAATATGAAGTTTTACATGCACTTCCTTTTAACTTTAAAGTTGATGATCAGGATTTTATAGAAGATCCTCTTGGTATGAATGCATCAAGACTTGAAGTTGAAACACATATTATCACTACACAAAAATCAAACTTAAACAACCTAAAGAAAGCTGTCTTAGGTGCGGGTGTTGAAGTGGAAAACATAGTGCTGAACTCCTATGCATCATCTATCGCTGTTTTAAATGATGATGAAAAAGAGTTAGGTGTAGCTGTTATTGATATGGGTGGAAACACAAGTAACATTGCTATCCACTCAGGAAATTCCATACGATATAACGAGTTTCTCGGTGTAGGTTCAAACCATGTAACAAGTGACTTATCAATGGCACTCCATACACCACTCAATGTTGCGGATGAAGTAAAACTCACATATGGTTCACTTACAAACCAAAGCAATGACCTTATAGAGATTCCTGTTATTGGAGATTTAGAGAGTACACATGAGGTCTCTTTAGATGTTGTGCATAATGTTATCTATGCAAGGGTTGAAGAGACTCTTATGATTTTAGCACAGTTTATAGAGAACAGTGGAATAAAAGATCAGATTGGTGCAGGGGTTGTTTTAACTGGTGGATTTTCCAAGATGGAAGGTATTCGTGATTTAGCGGTAGCTACTTTTGGATCTATTCCTGTACGAATTGCTCGTCCTATTGAGATGGATGGGCTTTTTGATAACCTCAGAACAGCTGAGTTTTCAAGTGCTATTGGTTTAATTATATACTCTTCTAAGGCATATACTCCTTATGAAATAGATGCTAACAAACGGGTGAGACATACTAACGAAGTTCCAACTTCACACATAAAACCTGATCTCTCCTCTATTGAGATACCAACTGCACCAATAGAAGAAGAGCTTAAGCCAAGTATGATAAGCTTAGAAGATAAGAAACAAGAGAAAAAAAGTGGTGAAAGTAGTATAAATAAGTTTTGGAACTGGGCAACCCAGTTATTTTAAAGGAGTAGGATAATGGAACCATTTAGAGTTGAAGAGGCGCAAAGCCAAAACGGTGCAAGAATAATAGCTGTTGGTGTTGGTGGCGGTGGTGGAAACATGATCGGTCATATGCTTAAAGAGGGTGTTACTGGCATAGAGATGATGCTTATAAACACTGATGCACAAGTATTAAATGAAAACTCTGCTGCATCAAAAATACAGATAGGGGCAAAGCTTACTAAGGGTCTAGGTGCAGGGATGAAACCAGAGATTGGTAAAGATTCTGCACTCGAGAACTATGATGAAATTCGTGCTTCTCTTGAGGGTGCTGATATTGTATTTATCTCTGCTGGTCTTGGTGGGGGAACTGGTACAGGTGCTGCTCCTGTTATAGCACAGATTGCAAAAGATGTTGGTGCTTTGACTATTTCTGTAGTTACAAAACCTTTCTCATTTGAGGGAAGAAAGCGTCTTAAACTTGCAGAAGCTGGTTTAGCTGAACTTAAAAAAGAGAGTGATTCTATTGTTGTTATTCCTAACGATAAACTACTCTCTATCATTGATAGAAAACTTGGAATGAAAGAGAGTTTTAAAATCGTTGATGGTGTTTTAGCACAAGCTGTTAGTGGTACATCAGGTGTTATTCTTTCAAGTGGTGATAACGACATCAACCTTGACTTTGCTGACTTACAAACTGTTATGAGCCATAAAGGCATGGCACTTATGGGTGTTGGTGAGTATGAAGGCGATAATGCTGCTTATGAAGCAATCAAAGCAGCTATTGAGTCTCCACTACTAGACAACATGTCTATCAATGGTGCAATGGGTGTTTTAGTACACTTTAATATGCACCCAGAGTTCCCTATGCTTGAGTTAGCTGAAGCTATGGAAGTTGTTCATGAGAGTGCACATGAAGAGGCAGAAGTTATCTGGGGGACATCTACAAGTGAGAGTGTACCAGAAAACTATATCAAGATTACTATAGTTGCTACTGGATTTGAAAAAGAGATTAAAAAAGAAGCGACACCTGTAAATGAGCCTGTAAATACACCAGAGATAAAAGAGCCAACAGTAAAAGTTCGTCCTCGTTTAGTTGTTGGTGGAAACCTTGATCCAGACTATCTTGATCTACCTGCATATATGAGACAACAACAAGACTAAAAATTGTCTACTCCCTACTCCAAACTTATGAAGGCCAAAACACTCCTTGGTCTTCGCGAAAAATCTTCTCTCAAAGAGATTAAAAACAAATACAAACTTCTTATGAAAAAATGGCATCCTGATAAACATAGTGACAATCCTGACAAAGCAACAACAATGAGTATGCAAATAAATGAAGCTTATGAAACAGTTTTAGAATACTGTAGTCAATATGAATTTCCCTTTGATGAAGAAGCCATCAAAAAAGCAACCTATTCTCCCTCCGAATGGTGGCATGATAAATTTGGTGGACGATAACTTAAAGCCAAACCCCATTTCTAAGATAAAAACTCAAAACATAATAACTCACAATAAGAACATAAAAACTATTAAAGAGAAGCGAGCTATTATACCTTTTACTCGTAGTCGCATCATCAAACTCGATTAGTCCCAAAACAGTTCCATTAAATGTCCCTAAAAACAAGAAAAGATACAGAACATAACCTATGTAATGATAATCACTCTGTAGCATACAAAATGGACAGTGATGGCTTGGTAACTCATAGATATATGTTCCAAAGAAAGAGATAAGTGAGATGAGTGAGATAATCACAAAGAGTATATTTAAAACAGAGAAAAGATATTTCTGCTGAAAAAATCGCATCACTACCATCAAAATAAAAGTTCCATAAAAGAGAGTTAATAAGATAGCAGGTGAAAGACTCAATACTTCTGAGAGATAACTCCCCTCTGTTGTTGAAAAGATAGCTCCACAACAATTTACTATTTTTTTAATATCTATAGAGTAAAAAAAGTCACTCTCTAAAGCTATCTCTATCACTAAAAGTAGAAAAAGTAGTAGAAAAAGTATAAATTTCTCTCGCATATAGGGCTGATTCTCTTTGGACATATCTTGTGCATCAAGAACTATCCAGTACGCAAAAAGATAGATATTTACAATTTTTAAGAGTATAAGTGCTATACCAAAGTCATTTGAGTTTATAACCCCTGCCCCACACATAGCACCAGGAATAACAAAAGAGAGTTTGTCTAAGACAAAGATAAAAAAGAGGAAGAGCGGCACTTTAATGATAAAAATGTACTTTATGATAGTAGACGCCAAATAACTCTGCTTCTCTAAGGTGTACTGCTTGGGAGTTGTTGCATTTTTATCGTACCCAAATACTATACCTATACTCATGACAAAGGCTATTGATGCAAAAATAAAAAAAAGTAGATTTAAGATATCTATAGCTATAATCTCTGGCATTATAAACATGAGAGTATCTTCGCCTTTTGTACTTCTATCACTCTATCAACAAAATCCAGATTAAAAAAGAGTGGGTCATGTGTCGCTACAATTATAGTTCTATTTTTAGACTTCATAGCTCGAAGCATCTCTATAAACTCTAGGGAGAGTTTTTCATCAAGATTTGCTGTTGGTTCATCTGCTATGATTATTTTTGGGTTATTTACAAGAGCTCTTGCTATAGCTACACGCTGTTGCTCTCCTCCTGAGAGATTTTTTACAAGACTCTTCTCTTTTGCTTTTATATTGAGACTACTTAAAGTTTTTTCTAAAAGTGATTCTAACTCTTCTCTTGGTAAATTCATCGGGACAAGAGGAAGTAATACATTTTCTTTTACACTCAAATCGGCTATAAGATTATACTTTTGAAAGATAAATCCAATATTGTCTCTTCTGTAGAGTGCAGCAAAATGATCAGGGAGTTTAGAGATTTTTTTACCATCGACTACTACCTCTCCACTTGTTGGTTTCAAGAGTCCAGCTATTAGAGAAAGTATGGTACTTTTACCACTACCACTCACCCCTTTTAAAACAACCAACTCCCCCTCCTCTAACTTAAGACTTACAGAATCAAGTGCAAGGCTATTTCCATACTGTTTCACTACATTTTTAAGAGTTATCATCGCATCACCTCGTCTGCATCAAGAGTTGCCACTCTCCATGATGGAATAATCGTAGCAGCTATATAGAGAGGAACAGAGACAAAAAAGAGTAAAACAACTGTTTGTATATCTATATGAAAGACCAATCTATAATCACTTAATAAAGTATAGTTATTTAAAAAAATCGCTTTGAGATAAGGGGCTTTGAAAATATAAACATATATAAGTGCTAAAATTATTCCAAATATATACGCACTCAAAGAGATAAGAATACCCTCATAGAGTTTCGCTTTGAGTATATCTTCAACTCTCCATCCTATTGCTTTAAGTATACCTATTTCTCTTTTTTGCGCACTATTTGGACCACTTAGTTTATCATAGATGATAATGAAAAAGGTAAAAAATGCAATAACAAAAACCGTAAGAAAAAAACCACTTCTAAAGTTATAGATATTTTCATACTCTCTCAATAAGTCTTCTTTGAGCGTTATTTTAGCATTTGGAAACTCCTCTTGAAGTTTCCCTGCTATAAACCCTATCTCCTCTCTGTTTTGTACCATAATCGCTATATCTGTAAACTCGGATTTTTTAAAGCCAAAAATTTTACGCACTAATTCATTGGGCATAACAATCAAGTTTGCATCAGCACTACTCTTTGGAGTATAAAAAGTATCTGCTATCTGTACTTTTTGCCTACTCCCATCCTCTTTGATAAAATTAAAGTACTCTTTGTAATAATTTTGCTTTAAAATTGTTGCGACACTTGAGGAAACAAGCATAGCATTATCATCTAAAGAGTACTTTTTGTTTAACTTATTCAAAAGAGGATTTGCATAGTTCTCAAAAGCATCAATACCAAGAAGCGTAAAAACAGTCTCAGCCTGAGAAAAAGCGTACTTACCATAGACGCGTCCAACTGTACTACTTACACCTGAGAGGTTTAAAACCCTGTTTACAACATCAGTATTATATGGAATATCTTGCATAGCTCTTTGGTTTGTGAGAACAATATCTGGATAATTTTTGATAAGTTGATGATACTCTGCTCTCATTGATGCAGAGAGAAAAAAGGTCGATGCCAAAAGTGCCACAAGAAGAGAAAATACAATGAAGATAAAAATATTTTTTGATTTATCTCTCAGAAGAGACTTCAGGGCATATCCAGCAAGATAAAAGTTTATATCTTTAATCAATAGAACGAACCATTTTTTCAGTTAAAGCCTTAAAAGAGAGTGGTGACTTTCCACGATGATCTAAAGAGAAAGTAGTAGCACTTTTTTTATCTCTAAAGGGAATAAATTCATTGCCCATTGGACCTAAAACATCACTTCGAATGACATAAAAAGCTTCTCTTGCATCAATAGTTTTGAGCGTATAGTAATCTTTTACCAATATGACTGTGATACCTTTTTTATGGTTAAAATAAAACTGCATCATGTCTTTGATACCATCAAACTTATAGACCTCTCCCTTGGGATAATCTATCTCACATACCCAGTTTGGATAGTAGTGGAGATACATGCCACACACTTGACACTTATCCTCTTTGCTTATTTTTATCTCTTGTAAAGCATCTATTTTTTCAACTCTTTTTATATCCCATAGATACAGAGCTAAAGCTTGTGAATATTTTGTATTTAAAGTGCCACAGGCACTGTGATTTTGAAGAGCTTTAAGTAGCTGCTCATAACTCTTGTAGTTATTTACCTCTAAGTTTGGACATTTTTTTGTAAAGATTTTTTCACCCATAGGGTAGAGTTTTTTCTCTTTAATAGCTTGGGAAATTTCAGCACTAAAAGCAAAGGGTGAAAGAAGAAGTAAAAGGAAAAATAGTTTTGAGAAAGACATAGAGTACCTCTTTTGTAAATAAAAGAAATAGTACCCTAAAAGTGTTAAAAAAATGTTAAATTTTAAGAAGCATCAAACGACGAACAAAGAGAACAACTAAAGCAACTGCTAAGATTTTGAAGTCTATCTCACTTGCTATATGGATGTTATTAAATGTATCACTCTGTGTAGCTTCTCTTCCCATAGCCTGCATCTCTAAAATCTTTGGAGAGTATATTGCACTAAACATTAAAGAGGAGAAAAGTACAGTTACACTTGCTCCAAAAGCGATGGAATCTCTCTGTCCCATCTTATATGCTGCCGCTTCATAAATTCCTACAAAAACAGCCAAGAAATAAACCCAGTATGAAAACCTATGAAATATCTCACCCATAATGATTCCTGCATTATAGTGATCTATAAGCAGGTCAGATACAATCCTATCCGTATGAAAAATCACTGGCGCAACTATGGCACCTAAAACTATAACAGCACCAAATGATGCAGCTAAAACAATAAAATAACTAAAATCTATATATATATTTCTTTTCACATTATACCTTTAGTGTAAAGCCTCTATCAAAATCACTATAATCTTTATAGAACTCTAAACTCTTGAAATTTTTATCTTTTAAATAGCTCTGTATTTTATCCTTTTGGTCATAACCCATCTCACAACTAAAACAGTTAATCCTCTGCTTTAAGACTGCATCAAGGAGTTCTTTTATGATTTCATCACCAATCTCTCCACCAAAAAGAGCATTCTGTGGTTCATAAGAGAGATTTGATTCTAAAACTACTCCATCTTCTATATAGGGAGGGTTTGAAACAAGATAATCTATCTGCTCATCTATGGGTTCTAAGAGTGAACCAAGTCGTAGCTCTATTCTATCACTGAGAGAAAAGTTTTCTATATTTACAGCTGCTATATCAAGTGCAGCTTGAGAAATATCTACGGCTATAAATTTCGCATTTTTATAACGCTTTGCTAAAATGATAGAGATAATGCCACTCCCCACTCCAACCTCAACAAAGGTTACCTCTGCATCAAAGTTTGGAAAGTTTTTAAATACATCATCTATAAGAAGTTCTGTCTCAGGGCGAGGAATTAAAGCACCCTCTTTTATGAAAAAAGTTTCACTATAAAAACTCACCCTGTTTGTTATATACTCAAAAGGTTCATTCTCTTTGCGTCTCTCTACCCGTGAAAAAAGTTTTTCACTTTTCTTTACGACTGAGCTTTGATGCGTTATAAGCCAAAGATCATCAACATCTAAGTGTGCCATCAAAAGAAGTTGTGCTTCTCTTGAGGCTCTTGGTATATGAGGGTTTAAAATCTTTGTTATTGCACTTAAAGTCTCTTTTACTGTTTTATCTTGCATAAGGTCCTAATTAAAAAAAGCTTTTCAAAAGATTTGCTGCTTTATCTATGTTAATCTTCTCTTGATTCTCTTCACTCTCATTAGCGTGACTCTTTTTTCGTTTCTCTTCTTCTTTTTTATAGTTCTCGGCAGCTTTATTTATTTTTTCATTAATCTCTTGCGATGTTGGAATATGCTGTTTTTTTGCAGTTGTTGGTAGTTTATACGCATCTGCACTCACACTTTTCTCTTGAAAAGATTTAAGTTGCATCTCTCCAGACTTAATGATGACATACCCTTTTTCAAGTTCAAGCTTATCACTTGATTCTTCTGCACCCATCATACTTGTAAAGAGCTTACTCATAGCACGAACAGCCACTACTATATCTGAGTCATTTGTTACAACAACTTCTTCTTTAAAAGATTCACCATCCTCAGAACCACTAATAATCCACACTTGACCTGAAACACCTGCTACTTTTACGCGTTTAGAAGTTTTTTTGATTTTAAAAGATGGCATAGCATTTTCTATATGTTCTGCAGGGTTATATCCAAAGGAAGTTGCCATTGCCCGCATCTCATCAACATCAACTATCTTTTGACCTGTCACAATATATGTTTTTTTCCCAATCTTATAAATGCTACTCGAATGATCCGAACTATTTACAAGTTTTGCCTTGCCTTCACTATGGTACATAAACTTCTGTACATCATCACCCATCTGATACTCTAGTATATAATCAGCATTGAGTAGTGATACAAAAGCCATCGTTGAAAGCAGTAATCCTTTTTTAAACATGATACAATCCTCTTTTTAGAAACAATTATAGCATATAGCTATATATTTGCCTCACATTTTCCTTCTTAAGCACTCGCATCTGCATCAAAAAGAAGAAACTTTCTCAAACACTCTTTGAACTCTTTACAAAACAACTTCTAATAATGGCATAGTTGTGCGTGAAGCTAGTCTTATTGGTGCTTATTTTGTAAATGTGCCAAGATAAAGAAATTTTCGTAAAAATAATGTTGACATTAAGGTAGGTGCAATCCTTTTAAAATTTACAGAAAAAGATTCTAATAAAAACCGAGTAAGTTATGTCAACAAGACATATATAGACGATGGATGACAATAAATAGTAAACGACACTATGGCTATAAAAGTCATGTTAATGAGACGCCCACATAAAAATTATCATAAAGTTTAGTCTTAGTAGTGCAGCAGCTCATGATTCTATAGAATTAGAAAACCATGTCGATAAGGAGGGATACAGAGATAGCCCCCCCTCCCTAAGCTTAAACTGTTGTTTTTAGTTTTTCAAGAGTAAGCGATTAATTAGTAAGCTGTATAACATACTTCTTTAGCTGGAATTTTTTTATAAAAATTATTCCAAAAATTATCTTGAGTAAAACACGATGTTATTGGTGTTGCGAAGTTAATAGTTTCACTCACATTATTATCAATTTTATAAACTTGGTCTTCTGCTTTTCCTGACCAACTATCGACTACTTTTGTTCCACCAATACTCGCCTGCACCCAACCTGAACCACCTGTTGTATCCATAACATGGTAAAGCTTTTGTCCTGCATTAAAGGGATAAACAGTTTCATTCATTACTATGCTATCATCAAACTTATGTTTTACTTTCAGGAGAGCATACGATCTGTTATGTCCTCCTGAGGATTTTTTGTATATAGGTATATCAGCCATTTCCCATTGGGATACAGCATAGTCATGCTTGTGTATAGCCTTTAAAACATAATCATATATTTTTTGTTTTGAATTCTCTGCTTCCAGATAGCTCTGATAAAAATCATGTGCATCGATAGATGGAAAACCATACTGCATAGGGTCTTGCATATTTGATGGTAGAGGGGTGACAGCGTTAATAAAATCATCATGAAATAGTACATATGGTGCAGTTGCATCATCTACTGCATATCCAGCTACATGATTTGCTGGTATTGCGACTCCTATCATAGAAAAATAGTCTTGCATCCAGTATTCATCTGCCGTTGCATTACTATTTTCATCTTTTAAAAGTTCATACGCTTCATTTGTGTAGTAGTTTCCTTGTGAATGAGCCACAACTATCACTCCATGACCTAGTTTTATACTCTCTTTATAAGCTTCGACTTGTTTAGTCAAATCTGGTATATGTGAATCATATGATTCTTGTACATTAACTGTTTCTAAAAATGTACGAAGCTGTTTTGAGAACTCTTCCCATCCCCATTCATTACTTATAGCTTGTTCAGTAGCTTCAAATAGATCATCTAAAAAACCTTGCGAGGCATTGTAAGATATTTTAGCATTTGCTATTTTTTTATATTCTTCTGGGTTTGATAAAAATAGCTTCTTAACTGTATCTTTCCATCTTAGTTCATGTTTAGCTTTTGTTATGGTCATATCTATCATAATGCCATTTGCATAATATAAATCTACCTTAGACTCATCTATTTTTTGTGTATCAGCAAAAAGAGAGATAGATACTAAAAGAAGCAATGAAATGATTTTTAGTAAAGTTTTCATTATTTAACTCCTAACATTGCATCTACATCAAAGCTACAAGCATCAGCAGTCCAATCAGCTGGACCGCTTCCGTAGGAACCACCACTTAAAGCTAGATTATAATCAAGATATGCTCGTACTCTTTCCTTCGTGTTATACACATTATTCTCATAAAAATCAATTGCATTTGAAGGTCTCATGTGCAAATCATCTAAATATATCCAACAATCACCAATTCGACTTATTTTTTTCTCGTTAATGAGTGCATCTCCAACAGGATTTTCTAAAATCAATTGTCCAACTTCTGCATAATTAAACATAAGTTCAATCTTAATCGGTTCTTTGTAAGTCTCAATAATCTTTCTCTCCACATCATCCCGAACACCATTATTATTTACATCTACCCCAAGAAGAGTGGAGTTGTTTATGGTTGGGTCTGGTTCAGGTGGGAGTTTGTAACCATTTATCTCTTTATATACAGTTACTGAGATTTTTGCTGTTGTTTGACCTTTAAAACTTGCTTGTAGGCTTGTAGTTCCTTCACTTTTAGGAGTAATTATATTTTTGTCTATAGAGATAATATTTGAGTTACTTAGTATCCACTCTACTTCGTTTGTGATATCTAGAGTTGTGTTGTCATCATACTTAGCACTTACACTTATGCTAGTTGTATTATCTTCGTTTAGCTGTATGTTTGATTTACTAAGAGTTAGACTTACTACTTTTGGTTTGTTGTCATCTACACTAAACGAGTATTTTATTGGTTTTGTTTTTACTCTAGTTGCATAGTTGTAGAGTCTACACTCCTTTACATCATCATAGAAGTAAGAACAGAACTTTTTTATATATCTTATACTTCTAGTGTTTAGTGTATAGTCTTGTAGATTTATATGTTTTACTGTAACTCTATACTCTCCACTTTTTAACTCTTCATTTGGAGTAAATAGAAGAGTATTGTTATTTTTTATACTTACCTTTCCTTCTGCCTTTTTATCTTTAGCATTTTGAAGCACTATTGTTCTTTTGTCAAAAGAGTGTTTAGATATAGCCAAGTCATACCTTATCTCTATAGAGCTGTCTGCTGAAATATCTTGTGCTGAGTCTTGTGGAGAAAGAGAAACTAAGTGTTTTTGAGAAAGTCCACTCTGTGCTTGAAGAGTAAGTGCAAAAAGTAGAACTAATGTTATTTGTTTGATGATAGACATGAAAACCCTTTTTTGTTAAAGTTAAACTATTTAGGATATTAACATAAATAATTAGTTTTTATTCTCCTTTAGTTTAAATTAATCTGGGGGGGGTGATTTGTTACTTTTCGTAATATTTTTCTAAGTTTTCTCGTGAGAAATCTATCATCAACTATATATCCATTAGCTCCACTTAGTGTTGCTAAGAGTGAAATAAATAGAATTTCTCCTACAGTAAATTTTATATTCTTTGATTTACAGTGCTTCTAAGCGCTCTTATCTGCATCAGAAAAATCTACACCCAACTCTTTGAGTCTCTCTAAGACTGGTGGATGTGTGTAATGAAAGAAGATATACAAAGGGTGTGAGAGTGGAAAACTCTTGTTTTCAGTCACTAACTTTTGTAGAGCATTTGCAAGTTCTATCGCCCCTGCTGGACCACCAAGTTCACTTCCCATTCTGTCTGCTTCATACTCGTTATGTC
>JALSUU010000261.1 GCA_027071075.1 Sulfurimonas sp.
GCACTTGAGCAAAAAGCTGGTTTTTTAAGCTTATCACTCAAGCAACTTATTGGTGATTCGACTATGGTAAATAATCTTTTGCCTACTATCGAAATCAAGGGTGTTTTAAAATCAGCATACATTGATGCAGCACAGGCAGGTCGTAGACCTTTTGTTTATACTCTATTTATCAGATTTGACAGTTATACAAACCTGATTAACTCTGGTGCAAAAGATTGGTTTATCCAAACAATAGAACCACAACTTTTTGCTTACGACCCTTCACAAACACCTCCTATGAAGACTGCACTCGCACTTGATTACTACCAAGGTATCTTTCAAACAGTTGCAGCAGGTGATGCAGATGGTGTCTATACAACAAAAGAGGATATACTCTCTTTTTTGAAAAATCAAAAAGATTTAGCAAATACGGCATATCAAACAATTCCATCTGATGGTACAAAAAGTGGAGCAGATATATCCGTTCAAAACCATGTAGCTATCGATGATGCAAACAGAGTTGCTGTAAATACAAAAGCTACTGCACTTCTCACTGTAGCACAAGAGACTTATCAGCCTAGTACAAACCCTACAGATGGAGATTCGGGAACACTGAGTGATAGTAACTACCAAAAAGCTATTACAACTGAGATTTTACAAAATGCTTATACATCAGGAGAAACAAGAAGTTATCTTTTCCATGGTGTTTGGAAATCTATAGCTGACCATGAAAACTCACATGTTGATCCTCGTTTTATGAAAGCAGCTAACCCTGTAGGTGCTTTTGTTATTGCTGGACCATCAGAACCATTTTACCAAACAATGATTGTACATAACAACCCTACTGCCTAAATAATAAAAAGTATCTTATAACTATAAGATACTTTTATATTTTCTTTACAAAGCATTTGTCATAATGTAATATAATAATATTGATAGAAAATATTTATAAGGAAAGACAATGCAAAACAATTTTAATTTTCACACATCACATCTAAGTAAGTCAGATACAAACATACTCTTAAACTCCGTCTATCAATGGATGATGATAGGACTTTTGGTCTCTGGACTGAGTGCTTTTATGGTAACACATAGCACTTTTTTACTCCACCTACTCTTTGGGAATGCCTACATGATATGGGTACTCTTTTTTATGGAGATAGGTTTAGTTGTTGCTATCTCTGCAGGTATTAACAAGATGGATATTTCAACGGCTAAGATTTTGTTTATTCTCTTCTCTGTCGTTGATGGAATGACCCTTGCAAGTATCTTTTTGATCTATACAGAAGCGTCTATAGTAACGACATTTTTCATAGCTGCGATGACCTTTGGTATCATGAGTTTATATGGCTACTTTACAGATAAGGATTTGAGTTCATGGGGAAATATCCTCTTTATAGGGCTTATCGGTATCATCGTAGCTATGCTTGTAAACTTTTTTCTTAAGAGTCCTGCATTTGAGTGGTGGATAAGCATCATCGGTGTTATTATATTTGTAGGGCTTACAGCCTATGATACGCAGAAGATAAAAGAGATGGGAGAAGCCATGGCAGAAAGCGGTGATACAAAAAGTTTAAGCCGTGTAGCAATAGTAGGCGCACTCGCCCTCTACCTCGACTTTATCAATCTTTTTATAATGATGTTAGAACTTTTTGGAAATAGGAGAAGTTAGGCTTATTACGATATAATCTAAACAAAACAAATGGAGAAAAAAATGAATACTTTTATGAAAAAAATAATTGACTGGTCACTTGAAAAAGAGAATGATTTAGCAAAAAAATGTGCAGTTCCTATGGAGGAAATAGAGTATCAAATAAAAAAAGTACAACAACAAAAAGAGAAAGTACAAAAAGAGTATGATGATGCAATGCAAGAACTTGATGATGTTTTGCAAAAACTAGAAAAGATCAAAAGTACAGAGACACTTCGCTGTCAAAGTAACGCGCAATAAACTAATATGCCTGCTGTATTACAAAGACTTAAAAAGGCATCCTTACAAACTCTCAAAAGTTTAGAGGTGATAGCCCCTATGCTTCTTGCCATAGTTGGTTTAGTGGGTATTTTTGAGACCTATATTACTCCTGAGATGATTCATACCCTCTTTAGTGGCAAGGTTATAAATGACACTTTAGTAGGCACAGGTGCAGGAGCGATTTCTGTTGGGCAACCTTTTTTGAGTTATATCATCAGTGGAGAGTTGCTACAAGAAGGGGTCTCAAAGTATGCTGTCACAGCCTTTATACTCTCTTTTGTGACCCTTGGTGTGATTCAACTCCCTTTGGAGTTTTCTATCTTCGGTGCACGATTTACTCTCATCAGAAATATACTCAGTTTTATTTTTGCACTTTTGATTGCTTATCTTACAACGCAAACACTACAACTTTTACAAGGAATTTTTTCATGAGTGAAAAAAAACAAGCTAAAAGTAAAAGTGGTATTATCATGCTAGTAGTTGTCACACTTATCTATGCCCTACTCTACTACAACGATGCACAAAAAAGTACCACTTCACTCTTAGCAAGCCTCAAGGTTTTAGAGATGATAGCACCCATTCTCCTTGTGGTCTTTTTCCTGATGGCACTACTGAACACCTTTGTTGATGAGAAAAGTATTGCAAAACATTTAGGAGAAGATAGTGGATTCAAAGGGTGGGTAATCGCTCTTTTTGGTGGGATACTCAGTCATGGACCCGGTTATATTTGGTATCCGATGCTCCAAGAGTTACGCAACAAAGGAGCGCTTGATGGATTGATAGTAGCGTTTTTGTATGCCCGCTCTATAAAACTGCCTTGGTTACCACTTATGATAAGCTACTTTGGAGTAAGCTTTACTATTGTTCTGAGTGTCTATGTACTTTTAGGTGCTTTTGTTCAAGGCATCATCACAAGTAAGTTGGTAAAATGAGTCAAAAAAAATTGTCTGAGCTCAAAGAGGGAGAAAAAGCCGTCATTAAGAGTATTGGAGATATAAAAGAACTCAAAGAGAGACTCTTAGAACTTGGTGCCCTCTCAAATAGCACTATAAAACTTGAAAAAATAGCACCCTTTGGAGATCCTATGGAGTTTCGGCTGGGAAACACCTCTTTTGCCATACGCAAAAGTGAAGCAGATAAAATAATCGTAGAGAGATTTAAGGATAGAATTTGAGGACCATAGCTTTTGCTGGAAATCCAAATACAGGAAAAAGTGCTATCATTAATGCCCTTGCCGGGAGTAATTTAGAAGTTGGAAACTGGTCTGGCGTAACTGTTGAAAAAAAAGAGGTGAGCTTTCGCTATGAAGAGGAAGAGATACATATCTTTGACCTCCCTGGTGTCTATACACTCTCACCCTATACACTCGAAGAGCGAGTAACCAGAGAGTTTTTATGTAAGGAGAGTGTTGATGGCATCATCAATGTCATCAACACAACTGACTTACGCAGAAACCTCTACCTCACACTCGAACTCTTAGATCTTCAAAAACCGATGGTTATCGCTTTAAATATGTTCGATGAGTTCTCAAAAAGAGGCTTTGACTTAGATATACAAAAACTTGAATCCATTTTTGGCATCTCTTGTGTAGCTACCATAGGCTCTAAAAAGCTTGGAGTACAAAAAGTAAAAGAGAAAGCTTTTGATGCACTCAAACACAACAAAGTAGCACATCTTATTAAGTATCAAGAGCATATTGAAAAAGAGATAGAGTTTCTCGTGCATAAAATGGAGCGTTTTGAGTGCAATCTCAAAAGATTTTTTGCTGTAAAACTCTTAGAAAATGATACTTTTGCTCTGCAAAACATTCAAAAACTCGATGCTAACCTTGTAGAAGTGGCACAAAAAGCAAGAGAGCGACTCCAAAATCACTTTCAAATGGATGTCAAAGAGTTTATAGTTCAAGATAGATACCAAAAAATTGACACCATTTTAGAAAAAGTTTTGCAAAAGCCTCTCATGGATAAGGTGCTTCTAACCGATAAAATCGACTCTTTAGTCTTACATAAATGGCTTGGTATTCCTCTCTTTCTCACCATTATGTTTTTAATGTTTAAACTCACTTTTGATGGAAGCACTCCTTTAGTCAACTGGATGGGAGGCTTTTTTGAAAACTTTATAGCACCACATCTGCGCTATCTGCTTCAAGATGCGCCCCCTTGGCTGAGCTCTCTACTGAGTGATGGTCTCATCAGTGGTGTTGGGCTTGTTTTATCATTTTTACCACTTTTATCATTCTTATACTTTTTTATGGCACTCTTAGAGGAGAGTGGTTACATGGCTAGGATAAGCTTTTTACTTGATAAACTTGCAGCTTCTATGGGCATCAAAGGAAATGCTTTCATCCCTCTTGTAGTTGGTTTTGGGTGTAATGTCCCCGCTGTATACTCAACACGAACTATGGGGACTTTAAAAGAGCGCATCATAACAACAATGATGATTCCTTTCATGAGTTGTAGTGCACGACTACCAACCTATGTCCTCTTCACCTCGCTCTTTTTTCCACAAAATCAAGCACTGGTGATACTCTCTTTATATCTGCTGGGTATATCCATAGCCTTTCTTATCGCATTTGTAGCCAACAGATTTCTAGCCAAAAGCGATGCAAAACCATTTTTCATAGAACTACCAACCTATCACGCACCTACTTGGCGCTCCATCTGGGTACTCATGTGGCCAAAGTTAAAAGATTTTATACTCAAAGCGGGAACTGTTATAGTACTTGCATCACTCATCTTATGGGGTATTATCAACCTTCCAACCTCTGCCACACCACAAACATCTTACCTTGCAAAAATTTCTAAAGAGATAACACCTCTCTTTAAACCTCTTGGATTTGCACAACATTGGGAGAGTGTCGCGGTCTTGATTCCGGGAACTTTAGCAAAAGAGCTTATTATAGGGTCATTTGGAACTATTTATGGAGTAGAATCAGCAAACAAATCCATAGCAAAAGGCACTCTAATGGATGATTTGTTACTCCAAAGTAAGGCTTTGTTCTCAGCACTAAGCCACTCTTTTAAAAATATTTTTAATATTAAAATTCAAAGTTTAGAAACACAACAACAATCAAACTTACAAAAGAAGATTAAAGAGCAGTTTCCCTCACCTGCTGCAGCCTACAGTTATCTTGTCTTTATTTTACTTTACATCCCTTGTGTCTCTACCATGGCAGCTATTAAAAGTGAATTTGGATGGAAGTTTATGCTCTTTGAAATCATCTTTTTACCACTCCTTGCCTATGCTGTTTCTTTTCTCATCTATCAAGGATTAA